>DASPRG010000118.1:0-20585 GCA_035624555.1 Thermodesulfovibrionales bacterium | reverse complement strand
TTAACGGTCAACTATTCCTGACATACATCATCCTTTATTCCGTCCTGAGGTTTATAGTCGAATTCTTCAGAGGCGATGTTGGTAGAGGGTTCATTATGTCTCAACTTTCTCTGTCTCAGGGCATCAGTATACTGATGTTTCTGGTTGCAGTAGCTGGGTTCCTCATTTTGAGAAAAAGAGAATTTAAATGATTGATGAGAAAGCGAGAGAGATGGAAGACAAGCTCAGGGGATATAGATAAGGATTTCTGTATGTGGTTATTTTTCAAAAGTGTATAAATTATCTACATATTTATTATATTGTTTATTTAATTATACTTAACTATAAATTTTAAAAGTATTTTTAATATCTACTGTACTTAATTCCATACAACTTTATTGCCTGATTAAAGCCCTATTCCCAAATTTCCCTTTAATACCAAGAAGTTATCTAAATTTATAACTTTGGCATTACTTTTGTTCTATTTATAATCAACTGGGGTATCAGGCATAAAGCGAGAAACTTTAAGAATTATAGGCTGTCAGATTAAGAAGGGGGGTTGAATGCTTAATTTTTTATTAGGATTAATAGTTGGTGCAATCCTTGGTGTAGCATATGCGGCAATCCTTTCTGCAGGGGCAATTGCAGATGAAAAAAGGCAGCGTATGTGGAAAAATTTTAACCAGCATGAAGAAGCAGAGCAAAATAGTTTGATACTTAAACCATAATTTTTTCTCTTGAAAAGTCAGTTAATAACCTCTCTCTGGGGAAAAAGCAATTTTGTCTTCTCCCGTCAAAAAGCCAATTAAGCAATCTTAAAAAGACAATAAAAAGCAGCGCGAGGTTCTGTTTTTGTCATTCACTCACTCTTTAATCACTGCATGCAGAGTGAAACACGACGTGTGCTACAATGTTGATAAAAATGGTTTAAGATTGCGGCTCAAGACTTGACGTTCATCTACCAAAAAATAATGGCTAACCTATGAGATATGATAAGGTTAGGAAAAACAACAGCAGGAGGAATATAGTTATGAACGAAGGACCTAAAGGTGCTATTCTTCAGAGAGACAAAGAAACATATGCTATTGTGCCAAGGATTCCCATGGGTGTATTAACCCCTGAGATCCTTGAAAGGCTTGCGAAGGTTGCTCGCAAATATAAAGTCCGAATAATCAAAATAACCTCAGGCCAGCGTATAGCACTGGTTGGAATAAAACCTCAGGATATTGATAATGTCTGGAACGATCTTGGAATGGAGGTCGGACCAGCAGAGGGATTATGTGTTCATTATGTACAGGCATGTCCGGGTACAGAAACCTGTAAGTTTGGTCAGGGGGACTCCCTCGGCCTTGCAGCAAAGATTGAGACAATGTATGTCGGTAAAAAAGATTTTATACCTGCCAAGACGAAATTCGGGATTTCTGGTTGCAAACTGAACTGCGCAGAAAGTTATCTCAGAGACATAGGCGCCTTTGCTACACCTGAAGGGTGGACAGTGGTAGTCGGTGGCAATTCAGGCGGCAGGCCACGCATTGGAAATGTAATAGCAGAAAAACTTTCTGAAGAAGAAACCCTCGAACTTGTTAAGAATTGTCTTGATTATTATTCAAAAAATGCCAGACAAAGAGAGAGATTTCCGAGATTCATTGAACGTATCGGCATTGAGGAATTCAAGAAAGCAGTGCTTTAACCTGTATGGCAAGACATGATAAATACCGAATACCTTTCCATCAGAAAACGGTATTTTGGTTTATCGGACACTTCAGCAACTGTTAATTGCGTCTATGAGTTTTCGCAGCTTCCCAAAGTCCCTGCGGTTAAAATCCACTACAAGGCGTGGTAGGTTGGCGATCTCCGGCTCATCAGCTTCTGCAGACAGGGGCCCTGACAGATATATGTTCCCCTGGGGTATCAGGATGTCGGAAAATCGGTTTTTGAGTTGGTTCACAGATTGTAAATCAATACTCGATGTAAGCCGGAGCACCAATTGTTTTTCAACATACCGCAGGCTGTGATAACGACGGTAAAAATGATCAATCCTCTCTACTGCGGCATCTACGGAATCGACGCGTTCAAACAGATAAAAATCAGAGGAAGTGATATAACCCTGTGCCCTGAGCTCTTCTTCAAAAAACTGAATCCATCGCGACCAGTAGGTTCCACCTGGCTCGTCTACAAGGACAAGCGGTATGGGATCACGTTTACCTGTTTGTAAAAGTGTAAGGGTCTCCATTGCCTCATCAAGTGTACCGAAACCTCCTGGAAAAAGTGCGATTGCGCTAGCCTCCTTCAGGAAGGCTACTTTTCGATTAAAAAAGTACTTATACACAATAAGGCGCG
The DNA here is from genome assembly GCA_035624555.1 of Thermodesulfovibrionales bacterium. Taxonomy (GTDB): domain Bacteria; phylum Nitrospirota; class Thermodesulfovibrionia; order Thermodesulfovibrionales; family SM23-35; genus DASPRG01. The sequence continues at coordinate 18,266 of DASPRG010000118.1, read as the reverse complement.
GGTTTCCCTCTATTACAGGGTTGGGTTTCTGCTCGAAGGGGAGTCTGATGTTAACACCAAAAGAATAGTCGGGACCAGCCCCCTCATTAATCGCCTGCATGATACCAGACCCTCCTCCTGTAATTACCATATAGCCTGCCTCAGCAAGCTTTTTCCCAAAAAGGTGTGCCATTTCATAAACCGGTTCGTCAGGCTGTGTTCTGGCCGAACCAAAAACACTAACTTTTCGGACATGACGATAGGGGCCAAATACTTTCGAACTAAACCGCATTTCTTTCATTGTAACACTCATGAGCTTGAGGTCTGCCTTCTCATCCTCCTCTTGGCCCGCCTTAAGGGCAGCCAAAATCATCTCGCGAACAAGCTCCGGGTGATGTAGATTACCAGCAAGTTCCATCAATTGATCAATTGCCACATCAACTGGTCCGTTAGTCCTTGTAAAGTGAAGTTCCATGCTTCTCCTTTCAGTAATGCCTGAATAGAACTATAGACTATTCTAACAAATTGAGTTTCTAAAGATTTGCTATTAATACCTCCCCTTACCCTCCTTGCCAAGGAAGGGGGAAAAGGGGAGGTTGACTTTTATACTCTTTTCAATGAATATTCAGTTTCATGAATAACAAGCGTGTTAGGACTTTTAGAAATGGTGATATAAAATTTGGTACGGTTGTTTTATGGATGAGCCGTGACCAGCGAGTAAACGACAACTGGGCTCTTCTATTTGCTCAAGAGCTGGCAATCAGACAAAAATCGCCTCTAGCTGTAGTGTTCTGTTTACTACCAAAATTTCTCGGAGCTACTATCAGGCAATATGGTTTTATGCTCAAAGGGTTGCAGAAAGTAGAAAAGAATCTGTCAAAAAAGAATATTCCCTTCTTCCTTCTTAGTGGTTTACCAGAGGATGAGATTCCCGGGTTTATCAAAAAATCCAAGGTGAGTGCCCTAATCACAGATTTTAATCCTCTACGCATCAAGAGGAAGTGGGAAGATGCTGTAGCAAGAAATATTGATATCCCTTTCTACCAGGTAGACGCTCATAACATTGTCCCATGCTGGATAGCCTCATCAAAGCAGGAGTACAGTGCCCGTACTTTTAGACCCAAGCTTTATCGTGCATTACCAGAATTTTTAGGAGAATATACAACCCTTAAGAAACATCCCTTCTCCTGGAAAGGAGAAATGAGAAAAATCAATTGGGAGAAAAGCCTTAAACTTCTTGATATTGACCTTACCATTTCAGAGGTGGAATGGATCAAGGCCGGTGAGAAGGAAGCACACCAGGTACTGTATGATTTTTTAGAAAACAAATTATCCCTTTATAACAAGCAGAGAAATGACCCTACCAGAGACGGACAGTCGAACCTTTCTCCATACTTACATTTCGGCCAAATTTCAGCCCAAAGGGTAGCTCTTGAGGTTCTGCAAGCCAGTATCGATAAAAAATCTGAGGAAGCTTTTTGGGAGGAGCTCATTGTCAGGAGGGAGTTATCAGATAACTTCTGTCTCTACAACATTAACTATGACAATTTCGAGGGCTTTCCTGAATGGGCAAAAAAGACACTGAACAAACACAGGAATGATAAAAGAGAGTATATCTATACCCTCAAGCAATTCGAAAATGCCAGAACACATGATGCCTTATGGAATGCAGCACAATGGGAAATGGTAAAAAGAGGGAAAATGCATGGTTACATGAGAATGTACTGGGCAAAAAAGATTTTAGAATGGACAGAGTCCCCTGAAAAAGCCATTGAAATTGCTATTTATCTCAATGACAGATACGAGCTTGATGGGAGAGACCCTAATGGATATGTCGGAATTGTTTGGAGTATCGGAGGAGTGCATGACAGGGCATGGAATGAGCGTCCAGTTTTTGGCAAAATACGTTTTATGAGCTACAATGGTTGTAAAGCAAAGTTTAATGTCAGCAAATATATTGAATATGTTCAGTCAATTTGAAATGCGCAATGAATAAGTCTAAAAATTCAATACCAAGCAGGGTAAGTAAAGGTTATGAGTCTGTGCTTGATAGGTTGATTGTACTTAACAGAACACAGATGCATGCAGTCCTTGCAACTGACTTTGACGGGCAACCCTACACCTCCCTCATTGCCTATGCGCTTACCACTGATATGAAAGGAGTTGTGTTTGCTACTCCGAAATCCACACGTAAATATAAATATATCTTTAAAAACAGGCGGGTGTCTCTTCTTATTGATACACGATCGAACACCGAAAGAGATTATATGGATGCTGAATCAGTTACCATCTTAGGAAATGCCTACACAATGAGAAGAGGTAAAAAGTGGTCAGAACTGGCTGGGATTCTCACAAAGAAACATCCGAAGCTTTCTGAATTTGTTGATTCACCGGATACAGCACTTGTATTCATAAAGATAAACCGGTGCATCCACGTCACAAGATTCCAGAGTGTCTCAGAGGAGTATGTGAGGTAATTTAAAGCCAGCTTGGTCCAACATTCAGACTTCGTCTACGAGCGGTCGAGGTCAATGATCTCCATGCGGTTGTTTGCCTCAGGATACTTAGTTGACGGACCTTCAGTCAAAACAACGATGTTTCCTTCCACGGCGTAGGCATGCAGCCATTCCCGTACATAGATCTTCCAGTTCTCCGGGTGATCAGGTTCATGAACCGGGTAGACCCCGTAAGAAAACTTCAGATGCTGGCAAGTCGTTTCCTGAGAGCTGACTGCGACAATCCAGACAGGAAGCCGGAACCTCGCAATGCTCCGTGCAGTTGCTCCGCTGTGGGTTGGGACGAAAACTGCAGCAGGTGATGCATACTCGAGACTCCTCTCAACACTCAATGCTATAAGATGAGCCGGAGGAAGCTTGCCTTTGAGGTCAACTCCCTTGAACATCTCTCCAGCAGTAATGGCAGGGCGATGCGGTTCTGTAGTGGCTGCGATCTTAGCGAGCATCGTAATAGCATCTACAGGATACTTTCCCATCGCAGACTCTTCTGAAAGCATCACGCAGTCAGTCCCGTCCAGTATGGCATTAGCAACATCAGTAGCCTCAGCCCTGGTTGGGCGGCGGTTTTCAGTCATGGATTCTAGCATCTGTGTCGCTGTAATCACAGGCTTTGTATGCATATTTGCAAGACGTATGAGCCACTTTTGTATAATAGCGATCCGCTCGATAGGAACCTCAACTCCAAGGTCACCGCGGGCAATCATGATACCGTCAGCAGCCTCGATGATTTCGTTAATATTGTCGAGTGCGCTTGCCCGCTCAACCTTAGCAATGATGAAAGGACGATACCCCAAATCGGCTGCTGCAGAGCGCACTACTTTGATATCATCAGCCTGGTTCACAAAGGACTGGCTCACTGCATCCACTCCATTCTCCAGAGCGAATTTCATGCAGTTGTAATCATGATCAGTAAAGGCACTGATGCCGAGATCAATGCCAGGCAGATTGAGTCCCTTGCGGGACCGGAGTTCACCCCCGACCATCACCTTGCAGACAACTTCACTTCCCCTGATCTTTGTCACTTCAAGCTGAATGAGTCCATCATTGAGGAATAGAATGTCAGCCGGCTTAACTGTGTGGGCAAGAAGATTGAAGGTCACTGAAACCCTGTTTGCATTACCGAGTATTTCATCAGTCGTGAGAGTAAAGATGCCACCTGGCTTTAGCTGTATCGGCTCATTTGCGATCTTTCCAACTCTTATCTTCGGACCGGGAAGATCCGCCACAATAGCGATCTGTTTTCCAACAATCTGAGCAGCAGTGCGAAGGTCCCTGATTGCTTTTGCATGACTGGTAAAATCCCCGTGCGAGAAGTTAAGACGTGCCACATCCATTCCTGCCAGGATCATCTGTTCTATAACCTCACGGGAACTGGAAGAAGGTCCAATAGTACAGATAATTTTGGTTTTGTTTGGTGGTAGTTTCATAATTGTTACCTTTCCATTCTATAAGATGACAAGTTATTTTTCATCCGATAACAAAAATTGCCATCCATCGAAAGCTTGCTTCAGGAATAGATGAAACTCCTGCCTATGCATGGTTTCTGAGCATTAATTCAAGGGGATGAGGGTTCAAGTAATACTGCTTTTTTAGATAAGGTTCATCAAATTTCCTGACATAATGCTTGATTAAGACAACAGGAACAATAAGAGGAATATATCCCCTGTGATAAATTTCAATAAGTTCAAGCAATTCTTTTTTCTCATCTGCTGGGAGCAGTTTTTTAAAATAACCTGCTGCATGCAGTAAAACATTTGTATTCTTTTTGACCGTTGCAATCAGACGTAGTCCTTCTATTAAGAGCCGGATATACCCCGAGTGAAGGTCTTCAGGTTTATATCGTCTTGCACCGGCAATTAGCTGACCGAGTAAACTGAAATGCTTGGGACTATGAGAAAGAATCAGAAGCTTATGTTCAGTATGGAAGATTATTAAATCCCTGATAAGACCGCCTTTCTTCATAAATTCTTTCCACCTCTTATAAACAAAAACCCTCTCAATAAAGTTCTCTCTCAAGCTGGGATCGTGAAGCCTTCCATCATCTATGACAGGGATGAGAGGAAAATGTTGCATGAAAGCCCCTCCAAATATTCCGACTCCCCTTTGACTCGGCATCCCGGATGAAGTATAGACTTTCACTCCTCCTATGCCCGAACTGGGTGATCTACTTTCGAAGATAAAACCACAGAGCTCTTCTTTTTCGAGTTCTCTGAATTTTTTATTCGCCCATTTGAGCATGCCTTCTGTGTGATCAACTCCTGTCTTAACAGTTACAAGGTGTGGAGAATCCGGGGCACCCACTAAATGCATCGACTCCCTTGGAACTGGAAGACCATATTCTACTTCTGGACATACACTAACCCATTCGAAATACTGCCCGAGGGTATCTGCTATATAGCGATCAAGCTTGTGCCCTGCATCATAGCGGACTTTTTCACCAAGAAGACAGGAACTAATCCCAATCTTGATCTTTTCCATATCTCTCCTTTTACAATTAATGCACGGTTACCGCTATAATTATACATGTACATGACTGAAAAGGCTGGCATCATATACAAAAGTATGGTGATTGAAGAGTCTTTACTCATCAATGCAAAGATAGGTAAGGTCTGGGAAACTTTTACTGACCTCACCTGCTGGAAGGACTGGAATACCGTCATGAGAAATGTTTGTTCAGGTGAAAAGTGCCTTTCTCACGGATCCGAGATTTCCTGTTCTTTCAGACCCTTCTTATTGCCTGTTAAAGCTATGATTAGGGTTGAGGAAGTTAAACCATATGAGCGCATTGTGTGGTCTGCTAAGAAAAAAGGGTTCTCAGCAAGAAATAATTTCTCTTTTCAGAGCAATGAAAAAGGCGTGTTAGTTACAAGCAGGGAAACCTATAGCGGCCCCCTCGTCAAGTCTCTCAGTTTTCTGCTCCCTAAAAGGAGAATGCGGACCCTTATAAAAACGTTCCTCAAGGACCTTAAAAAGGCATCCGAAAATAAATTAATTTAACAATGGATGTATTTGGAGGCTTATCTCTTTCTCTTCTTCATTTCTTCTGCAAGCCTTTCAAGCATTAATTCAAGAGAGACAGGATCTCTCCCTGTAACTTCTCGAAACCGATTATTTGATGGCATGGTGTCACTTCTCAGACCTTCAGCCAGTGCTATTCCAATAGTATTGGGTACACCTGTGATCAATTGAATCCAGAGGGCAGACATATAAATTGCGAAGAGGGGAACAGGGATGATGATATTTTTGATCCCGTGTATCGCTTTGCCGCAGAGTGCAAGGAGATCATGATACCTGACTATATCAGATCCTATTTCGAAGATTTCATGTCCGTTGATGGGTCGAGAGATAAGTGCATCAAGAATACTTACTGCATCATCCAGAGCAATAGGTGCACAAAGCGAGTTGAGCCATCGGGGTGTGATCATTACAGGGAGACGCTTCGCAAGATAATATACAATGAGATAGGAAGCGCTACAGGTTGCCAAAAGTATACTAGCGCGAACTTCTCCAACAGGAATGCCATAGGAAGCTAGCGCTTCGCCTGTCTTCATCCTGCTTTTGAGATGAGGTGAAACCTTCCCGCTCGGTGGGATAATACCACCAAGGTATATTATTTTTTTTATGTCAACGTGCTGTGCTGCACGTCCTGCTGAATGAGCAAATTGTACATCCAGCTGCTCAAAATTTTCTGCTCCAAGAGAATGGATGAGGTAGATTAAAACATCAGCACCGCGGAGAAAATTCTCTGTGCTTGATGCGTCATTCAAGTCAACTTGTCTCCATTCGATACGATCATGCTTGAGAGTCTCAGCATCCTGTTTTTCCCTGTATGATGCTATGACTTTGTATTCCTGCGTTTCAAGGAGTTTCTGAATAAGATGCCTGCCAACACATCCCGGCGCACCTAATATCGCAATATTCATAAGTCTCACTTCCCTCCTGTATGATAACTTAATCTTGACGTAGTTCTAAGGGTGATATTTTTCCTTTACAAAAATATTAGAAAATTTTGAGGAAACATGGTGGAAAGGATGTTTATGCGCCTTTAATAAAATAATCCATCAATGTGTAACCTTCATCGAAATTCATGATATCTTCCCTTTCGAGAAGGGTTTCGTCAAAGGAAGCCCCATCATGTTTTTTCTTAATCCTGCTGTCAAATATGACGAAAGGAACTGGTTCGTCTGTATGCGTCCTGATCTCGATCGGTGTTGCATGGTCAGGCATGATAAGGACGCGGTACTCCTTGAACTTTTCTAATCCACTCAGAACAGTCCCCACAACAAGGGCATCAAAATCCTCGATAGCCTTTATCTTATCCTTATAATTACCAGAGTGCCCTGCCTCATCAGGTGCCTCAACATGGATATAGACAAAGTCAACCCGCTCCAGGGCCATCAGGGATTCCTCAGCCTTTCCAAGATAGTTTGTATCTAAGTAACCGGTAATACCCTGGACCTTGAGTATCTCGAATCCGGCATAAATGCCAATACCTCTCGCAAGGTCAACAGCAGAGACGAGGGCGCCATCAATGGAGTATTTCTGTCTGAAACTTGGAAACGTCGGCTTCTTGCCCTGCCCCCAGAGCCAGATGCTATTGGCTGGTTTTTTACCTCTCCTCACCCTTTCTTTGTTAACAGGATGCCTTTTGAGGATTCCAGTTGAACCGAGCATAATCTTTCTGAGGACATCCTCTCCATCTCCAACAGGCAGGTAATCTGTTATCTCCTTACCAATAATATCGTGAGGAGGGGTGCATTCCATTTCTGCTGATCCATGCGACCAGACCATAAGATGCCTGTAACTTACTCCGGTATAGAAATGGATATCCTCTGTGCCAAGTTCCTTGTTAATCTCATAAATAAGTTCTCTTGCCTCTTCTGTTGTAATATGTCCGCTGCAATAATCATCCATAACAGCCATTTTCTTGTACTTATCATATTTGAGGGTAACCAGGTTGCACCTGAAAGGCACATCATCTTCTTTGAGTTTTATCCCGATACTCGCTGCTTCAAAGGGAGCCCTTCCTGTGTAAAACTCCACGGGGTTATAACCGAGAATGCTCAGATTCGCAACATCTGAGCCAGGATAAAAACCCTGGGGAATGGTCCTGACCTTACCAATAATGCCTTCCCGCACGAGTCTGTCCATATGGGGAGTGAAGGCTTGTTGAAGAGGCGTTTTTCCACCCAGTTCCTTTATGGGTCTGTCAGCCATGCCATCACCAATGATAACGACATATTTCATAGTATTCCTTCTAATGCCTTCTCTACAGCTTTTAGTTCGGCCTTAATCTTAAGCGGTTCCTTTGAAACCTTAAAAACGACATCAACATCCTTGAGCCCATTGCCTGTAAGCGTACAGACAACACTATAGCCTGTGTGGAAATAGTTCTCTTTATACAGTTTTAAAACACCTGCCAGTGAAGCAGCTGATGCAGGTTCACAGAAAATTCCCTCCAGAGAGGCAACGAGGCTATAAGCATTCAGTATCTCTTTGTCAGTAACAGCCTCGATCCTTCCACCTGATTCATCCCTTGCCTCAACAGCACCCTTCCAGCTCGCGGGATTTCCGATCCTGATTGCTGTAGCAATAGTTTCAGGTTTTTTAACGGGTTTCCCAAGTACAATTGGTGCTGCTCCTGCTGCCTGAAATCCGAGCATGACTGGCAAGGAAGTAATCTTTTCAGCCAACTTGTATTCCTTATATCCCTTCCAATAAGCAGTTATATTCCCTGCATTCCCCACTGGCAAAGCGTGGAATTTGGGTGGAAAACCGAGCTGATCACAGACCTCAAAGGCTGCAGATTTTTGCCCTTCGAGCCTGAAGGGATTTATAGAATTTACTAATGTCATAGGATATTTCTCAACAAGTGCCTTAACAATTTTCAATGCCTCATCAAAGTTTCCCTTCACCTGGATAACCTTTGCTCCGTATACAAGGGCCTGAGCAAGTTTTCCATGAGCAATCTTTCCCTCCGGTATCAGAACGATAGCCTTGATTCCGGCCTTGGCAGCATAAGCTGCTGCAGAAGCTGATGTGTTTCCTGTTGAAGCACAGATAACTGCCTTCGAACCTTCCTCCATAGCCTTTGAAAGGGCAACAGTCATTCCCCTGTCCTTAAAAGAGCCTGTAGGGTTTGCGCCATCAAATTTGAAATAGAGATCGAGGTCTATCCCAAGCTTCTTCTTCAGGTTTTCTGCCTTTATGAGAGGTGTATTCCCCTCTCTGAGAGTTATGATAGGAGTTTTTTCTGATACAGGAAGAAACTCACGATACTCTTCAATAATACCTTTCCATACAACCTTTGGACTTTTACACTCTCCTATTTCCATATCATCTCCAATGTTAGTGTCCCGTGTCAGTGAATAGTGTCAGTAATTGATGATACTACGTTCAGAATATAATTTTAGTAATGAAGCTGAATCTGACACAAACACTAGTCACTGACACTACTCGATGATGTCTCCTTCAACAAGCTCTACATCGACCCCTTGATTCCTGAGGGACTGTATGCCTTTCGTAAGGTTCTCCTCTGTTCCTTCGAGCTCGAGGATCATCTCACCAACTGTTTCTGTGACCCTTGCCCTCCTGATATTTGGCATGACATCATATTTTTTAGCCATGGTAAAAATAACAGGCTCTTTAATTAAATGCTGGGGAAAGGTTAACTTTACCCTCTTCTTCATACTTCCTCCTTACCCACCTGCAATGGCGGGAATAATTGATACCTCATCTCCGTCTTTGACTTCTGTCTCCTCAGCCTTGAGAAATCTTACATCTTCCTCATTCACATAAATATTCACAAACCTTCTTATCTTCCCTCCCTCAGAGATTCTCTCGCCTATTCCTGGGAATCTCTTATCAAGTTCATTAATAAGATCTATTACTGTTCCTGGTCTGCCCTCTACTTCTTCCTGTCCCTGAGTCAACCTCTGAAGAGGGGTTGGTATCCTTACCTTAACTGCCATCAATACCTCCTCTTTAAACAGTCGGTAGCCTAGTCAGTAGTTTACTGAAGACTACAGATTTATCTTTTTCAGCACCTCTTCAAAAGAAGCAAGATTTGGCTTAATGTAATGGGGAGAAATGGTCTTGCCATTCAAGGCTTCCTGGGTCTTAAGTCCATTCCCGGTAATACAGACCACAGTTAATTCATCCCGCCCTATCTTGCCGCTCTCTATGAGTTTTTTCGTTACTGCCACAGTAACTCCACCTGCTGTTTCAGAGAATATACCCTCTGTTTTTGCAAGGAGTTTGATCGCCTCTACAATCTCCTCATCAGATACATCCTCGCCATAGCCACCGCTTTCTTTTACTGCCTTGGTTGCATAATATCCATCGGCAGGGTTTCCTATTGCAAGAGATTTTGCTATGGTATTTGGTTTCACCGGCTTGATAATATCCGTATCCTGCTTTATTGCTGTAGATATGGGGGAGCATCCTGTTGCCTGGGCTCCGAATATCTTTGTCCGGAGGTCCTTTATAACACCAATCTCCTGGAACTCTTTAAAGCTCTTCCATATTTTCGTAAGGAGTGAACCACTTGCACAGGGTACGACAATATTATCAGGAGCCTTCCACCCGAGCTGTTCTATGATTTCGAATCCATGTGTCTTCGAGCCTTCTGCATAAAAGGGCCGTATGTTTATGTTGACAAATGCCCATCTGTATTTATTTGCTATTTCGCTACACAGCCTGTTCACATCGTCATAATTACCGTCTACTGCAATAAGGTTTGGCTCATAGACAAGAGAAGCGATTATCTTGCTTGGTTCGAGAGTTGCAGGGATGAATATGAACCTTCTGAAACCTGCCTTTGCACCCAGTGCTGAGACAGAATGGGCAAGATTTCCTGTTGATGCGCATGCTGCAGTGTCAAAATGAAATTCCCTCGCTTTTGTAAGGGCAACAGCTACTACCCTGTCCTTAAAGGAAAGTGTGGGATGGGCAACTGTATCGTCCTTGATATAGAGGGAATCCACCCTGAGCTCTTTTGCAAGGTTATCTGCCTTGAGAAGGGGGGTAAAACCTGATTCGAGACCAACCTGCGGCTCAGCGTCTATAGGAAGAAGCTCTCTATATCTCCATAAAGTTTTTTCTCTCTCTTCTATTGCCTTTTTTGTCAATACCTTTCTTATGCCTTTATAGTCATAAACCACTTCAAGTGGACCGAAACAGAATTCGCAGACATAGATTGGCTCAATTGGATATTCTCTGTTACATTCTCGACATTTGAGACCTTTAACATAGTTCATAGCTCTTACTCCAGCATTAAAATTGTGATAACACGGTTCAAGGATTCAAAAGGGAAGGGTTTTAGGAGTCAAGGGGCAAGGATTCCAGCGATATGCTTTACGGAACAAACACTTTAATCCTTGAATCTTTGAATCCTCGAATCCTATCCTATTTTACTTTAAAATGACCTTCATCTCAACTTCCTTTACCGACTCATCTTTTATAGTAAATGACTTTACCTTCGGCTCTTCGTTTAAGAGGCTCACGATTACATACACTGAATCAGGATATGTGGCAAGTTTTATATCGTTCGGTGAAGGATAGGCATATATATCTATATGGGAATGGTATATAGCTGTTATGTCAAGACCATCTTTTCTTATATCTTTCATGACAGTGAATTGCTCTTTGGGGTCCATCGCGTAGCTGATAGAGGAGTTTTCTATATTCCTCATCTTGTAAACCCTCTTTACAATTCTGTCTTTTCCTGCAAGTATCCCACAGGCCTCCTTTGGATAGATCTCTTTGCAATGTGAGATTACCTCATCAAGAAGTCCCTGGGTTATAAATAACTCTGCCATGTATTCCTTCTTTTCTTGAAGATATAAAGTTAACCGGAAAATGCATTTACATAATGCAGATGTTGTGAGAAAATTTATTTTTCGATACCTCAGTGTACCTTTAACTAATGGTTTACGGAATATTTTTATGAATATAACCGATAAAGATATTCCCAATAAATTATCGAGTTAAATAAATTTTTGAGCAATGTCTGCATTATTTGGGTTAAAGAGGACAAAATCTTTTTTTTCTATTCATGTATCTTGTAAAACCAGAGGTTGCTGGCTTCTCAGAGGTAGGTCACTCCAGACGAGTAACGCTCTTAACTTTCTTTTCCCTCAACCCTCATGAAAACTGTCTTATCCATAACAACAGGTAACAGGTCTATCTCACTAATGGCCTGCCTTACATCCTTCTCCTTCGCTTCATGAGTAAGGACAACTAACGGGACAGCTTCACCAGCCCTTCTGCCTTTCTGAATCACTGAGGCGATGCTAATGTTGTAATTGCCGAGGATACCTGAAATCTTCGATAGCACTCCTGGCCTGTCGAGGGCAGAAAACCTAAAATAGTACATAGATATCACTTCATCCATCCTCTTTATTTTTATATCCCGAAGAGCCCTTGTTATAGTAGGTACCCTTCCTGTAGCTTTCTTCCTGATATTCCTCGCTATATCAACAATGTCACTCACGACAGCACTACCCGTGGGCATATCCCCGGCTCCTCTGCCATAGTATAAGGTCGAGCCTGTAGCATCACCCTCAACATATATTGCATTGAAGGAGCCATCCACTTTTGATATGAGATATTCCTTGGGAAGCATCGTTGGATGAACCCTTAGTTCTATCTCACTATCTGATTCTTTTGCAATGGCAAGGAGTTTCACCTTATAGCCAAGCTCAGATGCGAATCCTATATCCTGTGGAGATATCTGAGAAATCCCTTCTCTGTAAATTTCTTCATAAGATATGGGAATCCCATATGAAATAGAGGCAAGGATTGCGAGCTTATGAGCAGAGTCTATACCCTCAATATCTAAGGTTGGATCAGTTTCGGCATAGCCGAGATCCTGTGCCTCCTTCAGAGCTTCTGAAAATTCAACATTCTCCTCGGTCATTTTTGTGAGTATATAATTTGAGGTACCGTTTATTATCCCGTATACAGCCTTTATTCTGTTGGCGACAAGGCCTTCTCGGATTACCTTTATAATGGGAATGCCACCTGCTACAGATGCCTCAAAACCGATCTCAACTCCGGTCTGAACTGCAGCAGTAAATATCTCATTCCCTGCAGTGGCAAGGAGGGCCTTATTAGCGGTGACCACATGTTTACGATTACTGATTGCCTTAAGTATGAAATCCTTTGCAGGTATGATACCGCCGATGAGTTCAACGACTACATCAATATGCGGGTCATTCAGGAGTGCATCCACATCTGTACTAAGAACACCTGCGGGGAGCTTTATACCTCTGTCCCGCACAATATCAAGGTCAGCAATTCTACTGAGATTTATTTCAAAGCCGAGTCTCTCTTTGAGGATTTCCCTGTTTCCGAGAAGGATCTTCGCTGTCCCGGTGCCTACGGTACCAAAGCCGATGATCCCAACATTTACCATTTGTTAAGTACTTTCTTTATTCCCTTTGTAGCCTGTTTAATCCTGTGCTCATTTTCTACAAGGGCAAACCGAACATATGTATCCCCTCCTTCTCCGAATCCGATTCCAGGGGATACAGCTACCCCTCCCTCTGTGATGAGCAATTTGCAAAACTCCAGCGACCCCATTTTCTTGAATGGTTCTGGTATCTCTGCCCAGACAAACATTGTTGCCTTTGGAGGTTGTACATTCCAGCCAGCACTCCGGAGTCCCTTTATCAGTGCATTACGCCTTGATTCATAGGTCTTTCGTATATCCTCAACACAATCCTGGGGACCCCGTAATGCTATAATGCTTGCTATCTGTATCGGCTGGAACATCCCGTAGTCAAGATAACTCTTTATCTTTGTCAGCGCTCCCACAATCTCCTGGTTGCCTACGCAGAAACCAACCCTCCATCCTGCCATGGAATAACTCTTTGTCATCGAGAAAAACTCAACACCCACATCCTTTGCACCTGGAACCTGGAGAAAGCTTGGTGCCCTATACTTATCAAAACAGAGATCTGCATAAGCCAGATCATGTATAACAATTAAATTATTCTCCTTAGCAAAATCTACAACCTTTTTAAAAAAATCCAGTCCCTCTACAACCATTGTTGTCGGATTATGGGGGAAATTTATGATCAACATCTTTGGTCTGGGCCATGATGATTTATATGCCTTTTCCATCTCTTCGAAAAATTCTACCCCAGGGCCTATAGGAATACTCCTTACCTCACCACCTGCTATGATGACACTATACGGATGGATAGGATAGGCAGGCGTAGGAGTCATCACAACATCGCCAGGCCCCACAGTTGCAAGAACAAGGTGAGAGAGGCCCTCTTTCGAGCCTATTGTTACAACTGCTTCTAACTCTGAATCAAGGATGACATCATAGCGTCTCATATACCATTCACAGATTGCATTCCTTAACTGGGTTATACCTTTGGATGCAGAATATCTGTGATTTTTAGGATTTCTTGCGGCCTCGACAAGCTTATCAACAATATGTTTTGGTGGAGCACCATCAGGATTTCCCATACCGAGGTCAATGATATCCTTTCCTTGATGTCTTGCCTCAATCTTGAGGGAGTTCACGATACTAAATACATACGGTGGAAGTCTCTGAATCCTGTTGAAGTCAAACATCTTTAGTTATATCCTCAATATCTATAAGTTCTAAATTCAAAATCCTAAACAAATTCTAATTCCAAAATTCCAAACTGTTCTGAAACATTATGTTTAGAATTTAGTGTTTGGATATTAGAGTTTATTATTATACATTTCTTCAGCATTCATTGAACTCCTTACAAGGGGAGAGGAGGCTACATATTTAAAGCCCATATCCAGGGCCCTGTTCCTGAGGCTCTCGAAAATTTCCGGTCTTATATATTCAATGACAGGCAGGTTTTTTCTTGAGGGCCTCAGATACTGCCCAATGGTAACAAAATCACAACCTGCATTACTGAGGTCTTTTAGGACATCGGAAACCTCATCTAATGTCTCTCCAAGACCCAGCATAAGTCCTGACTTGGTATGTACATCAGGCGCAATCTTTTTAGCATATTTCAATATTTGAAGAGAACGAATGTAGTCTGCACGGGGTCTGACAACAAGATAGAGTCTCGGAACAGTCTCCACATTGTGTCCAAAAACATCCGGTCTCGAACTGAGTACTGTCAGCAGAGCGTCTGTATCACCTTGAAAATCAGGGGTGAGAACTTCAACCTTTACATCTAAAAGGTGTTTTCTAACAGCATAAACAGCCCTTGCAAAATGTCCTGCCCCACCATCAGGGAGATCATCCCTTGTCACAGAAGTAATGACAACATATTTCAATCTCATCTCCTTTGCAGCCAGAGCAACCCTTTCTGGTTCTTTTGGATCGATAGGTTCAGGTGCTGATGATTCAACAGAACAGAAGCCACAGTTCCTTGTACATCTGGAACCAAGGATCATAAAAGTGGCAGTCGGCCTTGAGTAGCACTCACCTATATTTGGGCACCTTGCCTCTTCACATACGGTAGAGACCTTGTAACTCCTGAGTGTACGTTTCGTATCATGGATACCCTCAAAACTTTTCGTCCTTATCCATTCTGGAAGCCTCAAAATAAACTCCTCATGTGCTATGGTTATTAAACATAAAAGAAATATAAAACTTTGTCAAACCAAACATGTATATCGTATAAAGCAGAATGTTCTATTATAATATCTCTATTTCAGCCGATTGAGATTGAGTATTAATATAAACGCATTAACCTATGGTACCCCTCACCCTTCCCTCCCCTTCAAGGGGGGAGGGTTAGGGTGGGGGTGATGTAACTTAACTTCTTACGTTTATATTAGATTGAGAAAGGAAGAAACAGTAAGATTGACATCTCCTATAGGGTTAATATCAGCAGTATCCTTTGAAGGCAATATCATCCTGAGGAAACTTCAAAAGGTTCATGAGAAAGTTCCCTACGGGATAGCATTGTATAAAGGAAAGATACATGATAAATCCGTTGTCTCGATCACCTCGGGGATTGGAAAGACAAATGCCTCCCATGGGGCGACTATTTTAATTGAACGGTTCTCTCCCGGAATAATCGTTAACTTCGGTGTTGGTGGTGCCTACCCTTCATCAGGCCTGAAGACAGGAGACATTGCAATTGCAGAAAAGGAGATTTACGGTGATGAAGGTATCTCCCTCAGAGACGGTTTTCATACAGCAGAGACAATAGGTATCCCCTTCTTAGTAAAACCAGGGAAGAGGTATTTCAACGAATTCCGAGTGGATAAAAAATTTTTTAAAATGGCTGTTAGTATTACACGAGTTACACATCACGCCTCAAAGTTCACGGTAAAATCAGGCCCCTTTTTTACCTTCTCTACTTCCACGGGAACCTTGAAGAGGGCAATGGAACTTGAGAAAAAATTCCATGCTATCTGTGAAAACATGGAAGGTGCTGCAGTTGCACATATATGTATCTCATATGACATCCCAATGGTTGAGATAAGAGGTATCAGCAACATTGTTGGAGACAGGGATATGAAAAAGTGGAACCTAAAGCAGGCAGCGGAGAATTGTCAAAAGGTTGTGATAGAGCTTCTCCGTTGGCTTTAGTGGCAGTAGGTTGGCTGGCCACATGGAGGGCTATGCGGTATCGATGTCTAAGACTCGTAGAGCAACCTTTTTCATCGTATCTGCCTGACTAAAATGAATAAAGGTTTTATAACGTTTAGGAAGAGTGAAGGAGGAAGATATGATACCACGTTATACACGTCCTGAGATGGGAAGTCTGTGGGATATAAAAACGAAATATCAGAAATGGCTTGATGTAGAGATTGCAGTATGTGAGGCATGGGCAGAGCTTGGCGAAATACCGAAGGATGAGTTAATGGAAATAAAGAAAAAGGCAAGCTTTGATGTCCAGCAGATTGATGAAATAGAAAAGGTTGTAAAACATGACGTCATAGCTTTCCTTACATCAGTGGCCCAGAGTCTTGGTCCTGAGGCAAGGTTTATCCACAAGGGATTAACCTCCTCAGATATCCTTGACACAGCCCTTGCCCTCCTAATGCGCCAGGCCTCAGACATAATCATCAAAGATATTCATGAACTGTTGGACGTTCTAAAGAGGCAGGCATACAAATATAAAGATATAACAATGATGGGTAGAAGTCATGGTGTCCATGCCGAACCCATAACATTCGGCCTAAAGTTTGCCCTCTGGTTTGAAGAGATGAAGAGAAACCTTGAAAGAATGAGAAAGGCAAAAAATATCATAAGTGTTGGCAAGCTGTCTGGTGCAGTTGGCACTTTCTCGAATATTCCTCCTGTGATTGAAGAGAAGGTCTGTAGAAAACTCGGTCTTAAGCCGGAACCTGTTGCAACGCAAGTGGTCCAGAGGGACAGGCATGCAGAGTATCTCACAACTCTCGCACTGATTGCAGCTTCTGTGGAGAAGATAGCTACTGAGATAAGGCATCTCCAGAGGTCTGAGGTCCTCGAGGTGGAAGAACCATTTTTGGCAGGGCAGAAGGGATCATCAGCAATGCCTCATAAGCGTAATCCTGTTGGTTGTGAGAACCTCTCAGGTCTTGCAAGGCTTGTAAGGACAAATGCACTGGCAGCTCTCGAAAATGTCGCTTTATGGCACGAAAGGGATATTTCGCATTCTTCTGTTGAGCGTGTAATAATCCCTGATAGCTCAATACTTGTTGATTATATGCTACATAGGCTTAAGGGAATCCTCGAAGGTCTTCATGTCTACCCAAAGAAAATGAAGGAGAACATGGCTAAAAGCTATGGCCTCTACACCTCCCAGCGCGTGATGCTTGCTCTTATAGATAAAGGCCTCGACCGAGAAAGAGCATATAGTATTGTGCAGGGGGATGCAATGAAGAGCTGGAAGCAAGAGGCTGATTTCAAGAAAATATTATTAAAAGACAAGGAAGTCAAAAAATATCTTGCAGCAAAAGAGATCGGAGAGATCTTTGACTTTTCCTATTATCTGAAACATATAGACTATATATACAAAAGAGTTTTTGGGGCATCAAAATGAAGAATCATTTTAAGAGTATCCCTATAACAAATGCTTACCGTTTGATTAACCACGGACCAACAGTACTCGTAACATCAAGGCTTGGAGAGAAAGTCAATGTTATGACCGCAGCGTGGCAGATGCCTGTCAGCTTCAGACCAGCTCTCGTTGCAATTTCCATCGATCGTGAGAGATTTTCTCATAAGCTTATCTTGGAAGGCCGGGAGTTTGTTATAAACATACCCAGTGTTGAAATGATAAAAGAAGTTATATGTTGTGGGACACAATCAGGAAAGGCTATTGACAAATTCGAGATCTGCAAGCTGACCCCGATAAAGGCTCACAAGGTTAATGCTCCCCTCATCGAGGAGTGCATAGGGAATATCGAATGCAAGCTCTATTCTGTTCATGAGGCTGGTGATCACACTATCTTCGTAGGAGAGGTAGTGGCTGCTTCAGTGAAAGAAGGCATATTTGATACTTATCTCAAGGTTGACCTCAATGAGGCAAAAACCCTTCATCACCTTGGTGGTAAAGTCTTCTGTCACCCCGATGGTATAGATCTCGGTTAACAGGGGAGAGTTAACCTTCGGAGGATGATTTAAGTATGACAAAAAGAATGGAGTAACTACCAAGAGACTGAACGAGCAGGTCCGAAGAAATCTTAAGAGATTTCCATCAGATTTAATGTTTCAGTTATCCAGTAAAGAGGCTGAATCTTTGAGGTCGCAAATTGCGACCACCTTTTTTGTAAAAGGTATTAAATTGTGATAGATTCTTTTGTGATGGGGCTTATTTGAGGTAC
>DASPRG010000081.1:0-12095 GCA_035624555.1 Thermodesulfovibrionales bacterium | reverse complement strand
GAGTCCCTGAATTCATCATGATAGGAATTGATATTAAATTTACCGATAAAGTGTCTTAAGAGTTCTGTTGAAAGAGAAAGTTCTTTTTCATCCAGTGCTATCTTTTTAGGAATATTTAATGTCTCAGGTTTTACAATTTCGTCAGCATAAAGCAAGGTTTGCAACATGAGGATATCATGAAATATCTTTATAATAGTTATATGCTCTCTATTTTTGAAAGAAATCTTAGCAAGGGCCACTTTCCCGGTCTCTTTTATTGTATCCCGTAACAGGGCATATGCCCTCTCCCCTCCCTCAACAGGTTCAAGATAATACGACTTATCATAATAAATTGACTCTATCTCCTTGGCATCGATGAATCTCAGAATATCGATGCTCTTTGAAGTCTTTATGGGGATATGCTCAATCTCTTCATCTGTTACAACAACGAATTTATCTTTCTCGTATTCATAACCATGGGTCGTGTCTTCCCAGTCCACATCAGCCTTGCAAGTTGGGCAATACCTCTCATAATGTAATGGCGTCGAGCATTTCTTGTGAAGGAGGTGAAAGCTTATATCCCTCTTATGGGATGCACCATAGAGCTTTACAGGAATATTTAAAAGGGCAAAGCTGATATTCCCTTTCCACAATGCCTTCATGGAATTAATGATATCATAGTCTCTTTCAAAAATTGTATAATTTTTAGACATAAGATTTTATTGGAAGGATAATTTGCCTTTAAGAAAATTTATAGAAAGTACAAATAATGCTATCGAAGGGATCCTCCACACTGCAAGGACTCAGAGGCACTTGAGGTATCATCTCTTTGCTGCAGCATCAGTTTTAATAATCACTTATATTCTTGGCATAGACAGGACAGATTTCCTGATTATCTCTATCGCTGTTATCCTTGTCTTGCTTTCAGAGATGATGAACACTGCTGTTGAATATGTTGTGGACATGCTCTCACCAGAATACAGTGAACAGGCAAGGATCGCAAAAGATATTGCAGCAGGTGCTGTCTTCATCACTGCCTTTGGTGCATTAGTTGTAGGTTATATTGTGCTCTTTCCGTATTTCGAAAAAATGTTTAAAACAGGTATTCACATATCAAAACACTCAAAGGAAGAAGTTGCTTTAATCTCAACAATCCTCGTTCTAATTTTTATCATAATAATCAAAGCATATCTTGGGAAAGGACACCCATTGCGCGGAGGAATGCCAAGCGGCCATGCTGCAATAGCATTCTCATTCTGGGTAGCTGTTACCTATATCACAGAAAATTTCAACGCATCATTATTTTGTTTTGTCCTCGCCGTTCTCATTGCCCAGAGCAGAGTAGCTGTAAAGGCACACAGTCCCTTAGAGGTGATTGTTGGTGCAGTCCTCGGAGCAGGAATTACATTTTTGCTGTTCAGAGTTTTTTATTGGTGAGAACTACCGCCCTCCTCTCTCTTGAACAAAGCAGATAGAATTATAGAGACTATGCTGACAATTAGAGCGCCCAGTAATGCTGACCAGAAGCTGTCCACATAAAAGCCTACATGGAACCAGTTAACTGCAATTTTTGAGGCCAACCATAAAGTAATTCCGTTGATGACCAGGAGAAACAGGCCCAATGTCAGGATAATAAGCGGTATGGACAGCAGCTTAAGGATTGGACGAATAACTGCGTTGATGAGTCCCAGGATGACCGCCATCACAGCATATACCGTCCAGGCATTCCCATCAACGTGTATGCCTGGTACTATCCATGCAGCTACGAAAAGCGAGAGACTGGCAATGACCCAACGAATAAGCAGATTCATTTTGATTTTCCTCCCTTTCTAACTGATACAATATCATAAATATTTTTATTCCAAAATAGGATACCAAATCCTTTACATTAACTTTAGAAACTGTACTGATAACCTAATCATTTGTTCCATCAAACTCCGAATTCTAAGGGATAAGGTAGTGCCTCTATGATATAATTCCTGAGAGTATTCCATGGACACCATTGAAAAGCTTAAGGTTCTGTCGGAAGATTCGCAGTACGATCTGGCCTGTGCATGTGGCACCAATAAAGATGACCGCCGCAGGAGAGGACCTGACAACAAATGGCTCTATCCGGTCACACTTCCGCAGGGAGGATATTCAGTCCTTTTGAAAACCCTCCTCTCCAATGCCTGCGCCAATGACTGCAGATATTGCCCGCTGCGGTCCGAAACAAACGTGCGCCGCTGTTCACTCAGACCTGAAGAAGTTGCTAACATATTTATGGAATATCTGAAAAAGAAAATGGCATTTGGCCTGTTTCTGAGTTCCGCTGTCATCAATAATCCGGACTATACTATGGAGAAGATCAATGCGGTAGCCAGTCTCCTTAGATACAGGCATAATTTCAGGGGCTATATACATCTGAAAATTATCCCTGGCGCATCAGATGCGGCGATTGAGGATACCCTGTCACTGGCGAGTGCAGTATCACTCAATATCGAGACACCCGGTAAAAAACGCTTTGAACTTCTTTCGAACAAAAAAGATTACATGAAAGATATTATTCGTCCCATGAAGCTGATGGCTAAGCTCACAGCCCGGGGCAATAGGTTCTCCAGAGTCAAATGCACCACGCAGTTCATCGTCGGGGCATCTGATGAGACGGATTCAGAAATCATACAATACATGTTCGGTCTGTATAACCGCTTGAATTTTAAGCGGGTATATTTTTCGGCTTACCAGAAAGGTTTTGGGGATCCAGATATTCCCGGTGAAAGGCAATTACTGTCTAATCCGGAAACATCCTTTTTGCGGGAGCACCGTTTATATCAGGTAGATTTTCTCATCCGAAGATATGGTTTTACAGAAAAGGATATCATCCCAGACGAACGCGGCAACTTGAGATTGGATAAGGACCCCAAAGAAGTCTGGGCAGACAATCATCCCGAATACTATCCTGTCAGGATCAACACATCGGACAAAGAGGCGTTATTGAGGGTACCTGGTCTGGGACCGACCACTGTAAGCAGGATACTGAAGATGCGGCGGGATAGAAGGATAACCCGTCTCGATGATTTGGGCATAAGGGGAAAAAGATTCGAAAAGATAAAGAGCTATGCAATTTTTGAATGATACTTATCAACCTCTTCCTTAACCCAAATAATGCAGACATTGCTCAAAAATTTATTTAACTCGTCTACGACTCGTAGAGATGATTTATTGGGAATATCTTTATCGGTTATATTCATAAAAATATTCTGTAACCCATCAGTTAAAGACACATTAAGGTATCGAAAAATAAATTTTTTTCACAACATCTGCATTATCCCAAATTTGCTGATAGAAAATCTTCAATAGTTTCCTCTCCCTTGATGGGAGAGGATTAAGGAGATGGTAAGATATAACCAGAAAGGTTACCCCTCCCCTCTGTCCCCTCCCACAAGGGGAGGGGCTTTCGATTTGGATTGAGTTTTCTATCTCTATTTTAGGGAGTATGCAAATGCATTTTCCGGGTTAATGTATATTGCTCATTTAAGTAAGCACATCCGATTCCCATGCATTCTTTTGGCTTGACATTTGTAAAAGGGTATGTCTTAATAGAAACGATTTCTATTTAAAAAGGAAGGGTCTGCACATGCCCAACGATTTCCCTCTAACTTTAAAAAGATTAAATCTAAAGATCACACCAAAAAGGGTAGCCATTCTTGAGATTCTTATGAACGAATCAGTCTATTTAAGTCCCGAGGAAATTTGGAAAGAGATGAAAAAGCGATTCGTGAAAATAGGCCTTCCTACAGTCTATCGTAATTTAGAAGAACTCTCTGAGGGGAACATCATATCAAAGGTTACCCATCCAAACCGCCAGCTTTACTACTACCTCTGCCTGAACCAATCTCATCATCACCATTTCATCTGCCTTTCATGCCGCAGGGTAGAAGATATAAATTTTTGTGGAGTAAAAGAACTTGAAGAAGAAGTAAAAAAGAAAATAAAGGGAAAAGTGCTCTCTCACGTCCTGCAGGTTAATGGACTTTGTAAAAATTGTTTAAAGAAAACAGGGTGAGACGTAAGTTATACAATGATAAACAATTTACACAAGGTAACAATGAAGAACACTGCAGCCATCTGCAGTGTATCTGAACTTTCCCCTCCCTTGATGGGAGGGGATGAAGGGGAGGTTGAAAAATCATACATGTTCACCCCCACCCTTACCCTCCCCCATCAAGGGGGAAGGAAGAAGCGGAGATTGCTTCGGCATTTCATGCCTCGCAATGACAACCTTATTGGTTTTTCCCCCATAATTATCTTATTTTTATTTATTTCCCTCATTATGTCATCCTGTCAGAAAAAAGCTGAAATGGTAGCAGGTGGGAAAAAACTCAAAGTCGTCGCCACTCTATTTCCCCTCTATGATTTTGCCAGGAATATCGGGAAAGAAAAGACAGATGTTACCTTGCTGCTCCCCCCTGGTGTAGAGCCTCATGCTTTTGAACCAAGACCAGGAGACGTCTTAAAAATAAATGAAGCAGACATTTTTATCTATACCGGAAGGTTCATGGAACCATGGGTTGAGGACATGTTAAAGGGCATTGGCAGCCAGGGACCACTGATAATAGATTCGAGCAAGGTTATCAGGCTCACAGAGGAAGCAGGCAAAATGGACCCCCATATCTGGCTTGACTTTTCAAATGCAAAGAAAATGGTCGTCAATATCCTTGACGGTTTCCTCAAGAAGGATCTTGCAAATAAAGATTACTATCTTAAAAATGTTGAAGAATACAAAAAAAAGCTTGATGAGCTTGATAAAAAATTCAAAGATTCTCTTAGATCCTGTCAGAAAGATATCATCATCCATGGTGGGCATTTTGCCTTTGGCTATTTATCGAAGAGATATAATTTGAAATATCTTTCTGCTTACAAAGGATTCTCACCTGATGCAGAGCCCACTCCGAGGAACTTGATTGAACTCAGTAAAAAGCTGAAAGAGCATGACATAAAATATATATTTTATGAAGAATTGATCAGCCCAAAAGTCTCAGAAGCGATTGCGAGAGAGACAGGGGCAAAACTCTTGATGCTCCATGGTGCTCATAATGTTACCAAAGATGAGATGGATCGAGGCGTAACCTTCATATCTCTCATGGAACAGAATCTCAATAACCTTAAGGTTGGACTTGAATGTCAATAAACATCCTCTCCATTGAAGGTCTTAACTTCCGATATAACTCTTTAGAGGTTCTGAGTAACATCTCTTTCAGTATAAATGCCGGAGATTATATCGGACTCGTAGGCCCTAATGGTTCTGGGAAAACTACACTCATCAGGATCATCCTTGGACTCATGAAGCCAACTAAAGGACATATTTCCCTTTTCGGGGTAGAGTCCTGGAAGTTTAAAGAATGGTATAAAGTTGGTTATCTTCCTCAAAGAGTTTTGTTCAACCCTTATTTCCCAGCTACCGTAAAAGAGATTGTTTCCTTAGGACTTCTTTCGAAAAGAGGATTTTCCAAAGGACTCGATATACCTGAGGAAACAATGATAGATGAAGCCATGGGGTTGATGGACGTACTGGACATCAAGAATAAACTGATTGGTGATCTTTCAGGAGGTCAACAACAGAGGGTTCTCGTTGCAAGGGCAATAGTAAATAAGCCGGAACTATTGATCCTCGATGAACCAACGACAGCTCTCGATCCGGAAACAAGGGAAAAGTTTTTCCATACCCTTCAGGAATTGAATCAAAACAAAAAAGTAACAATCATTCTTGTTACCCATGACATCGGAAGCATCGGCAAATATGCATCAAAGCTTTTATACCTTGATAAAAGAATTGTTTTCTATGGAAGTTTTGAGGATTTCTGTTCTTCAGTGGATATGGGGAGTTATTTTGGTGAATTTGCACAGCACCTGATATGCCACAGACATGATTGAAAATGGAAATCGTTGATTTTTTACATTATGCATTCATCCGGAGAGCCTTAATAACAGGCTCATTCATTGCTTTAGTCTGCTCGCTATTAGGCGTACTGCTTGTATTGAGGCGCTTCTCTTTGATAGGTGACGGACTTGCCCACGTTACCTTTGGAAGTGTTGCCATAGGACTACTTTTAAAGCAGCATCCCGTATATGTTTCAATCCCGATTGTTATGCTGAGCTCTTTAGGAATTCTGAAATTAACGGAAAAGGCCAAGCTCTATGGAGATGCAGCCATTGGCATTGTATCTTCCATAGGTATCGCAGGTGGCATACTCATAGCAAGTATTGCAGGAGGGTTTAATGTTGACCTCTTCAGTTATCTCTTCGGCAATATCCTATCTATCAGTAAGGCAGAGGTCTTCACCGCAATTGTTCTCTCTCTTGTGGTACTTTTAATCATATCACTCTTTTATAAAGAGCACTTTTCCACAACCTTCGACGAAGAATTTGCAAAGGTATCTGGAATAAACACAAAAAAGATAAATTCCATACTCGTCCTCCTAACAGGGATAACTGTTGTTCTCGCCATGAGGGTTGTGGGGATAATGCTCACATCCGCCCTTCTGATATTACCGGCTGTAACAGCACTGCAGATTGCAAAGAGCTTCAAAAATACCATGGCCATCTCGTCTGTTATTGCAATGTCATCAGTGATTATAGGAATCTATATCTCTTTTGTTATGAATCTGCCAACAGGGGCGACAATAGTGATGACAAATTTTATATTCTTTATAGCTGCATTTTTATACAGAAATATTTTCCCGAAAGATTAACCCAAATCATGCAGACATTGTTCAAAAATTTATTTAACTCGATGAATTATTGAGAATATCTTTATCGGTTATATTCATAAAAATATTCCGTAAACCATCAGTTAAAGGTACACTAAGGTATCGAAAAATAAATTTTCTCACAACATCTGCATGATGTAAATGCATTATTCGGGTTAATCATGAGAAAAATACTTGACTGTAACCAGCTTGAATGCTATTTTTTAACTAATGTCTGAAAGAATAATAGAATCCTTCCAGATAAAACGTATTGAAATCCTTGATGAAAGAGGAGACGCGGATGAAACCCTCATGCCTGCTTTATCCGATTCAGACATTCGCAGAATATATGAATTACTTCTTCTCTTAAGAACTTTTGACCAGCGTGCCTTGAAGCTTCAGAGGGAGGGCAGGCTCGGTACCTATGCACCTATTTTGGGTCAGGAGGCATCCCAGGTAGGCAGTGCCTTTGCCTTCGAGAAGACCGACTGGATTTTTCCATCCTATAGAGAATCTGGAGTTTATATAACCATAGGCTATCCGATCCACATGATCCTTCAGTACTGGGCAGGTGATGAGAGAGGTCTAAAAATCCCGGATGACCTTAATGTCTTGCCTATAAGTATCCCGGTAGGAACCCAGACACTCCATGCCGTAGGTACTGCGATGGCATCAAAATACAGAAAAGAGAAAACTGCAGCCATTACGTATTTTGGAGACGGAGGGACGTCAACAGGTGATTTCCACGAGGGCCTCAACATTGCAGGTGTATTTCAACTACCCGTTATTTTTATCTGCCAGAACAACCAATGGGCAATATCAATGCCAAGGTCAAAACAATCCGCATCCAAAACCCTTGCTCAAAAGGCATATGGCTATGGAATCGAGGGACTTCAGGTGGATGGCAATGATGTATTTGCTGTTTATAAGGCAACTGAATATGCCCTTCGTAAGGCAAGGCAGGGTGAGGGACCAACATTTATTGAATGCGTCACGTATAGAATTGCAGACCATACAACTGCTGATGATGCAACCAGATATCGTTCAAAGGAAGAGGTAGAGATGTGGAAAACAAAAGACCCGATGCAGAGGTTGAAACTGTTTATGGAGAAAAAAGGTCTATGGACTGCGCAATATCAGCATGAAGTTGAAGAAAAAGCAACGTCAATGATTGATGAGGCAGTAAAAACCTTGGAATCCATAGAGCCTCCCCAACCCAGAGAGATGTTCGCTTATATATATGAAAAACTAACACCGAGACAGACAAAACAGTTAAAGGATTTCTGATATGCCGAAGTTAAATATGGTGCAGGCAATAAACCTTGCTTTGAAAGAAGAAATGAAACGGGATGATAGTATCGTAATCCTCGGTGAGGACGTAGGAAGAGACGGAGGTGTGTTCCGTACTACAGAGGGCCTGTATGGAGAGTTTGGCGCTGAGAGGGTTATAGACACCCCCCTTTCTGAATCAGGCATTATTGGGGCTGCTATTGGAATGGCGGCATACGGACTGAGGCCTGTTGCAGAGATACAGTTTATGGGATTTATATATTCTGCCATTGATCAGACATTTTCCCATGCTGCAAGAATTCGCTACCGCTCGAGGGGAAGGTACACCTGCCCTATGGTAATAAGAACCCCCTATGGAGCAGGGGTCAAGGCGCTTGAACTCCATTCAGAAAGCACCGAGGCATTCTTCTGTCACATGCCTGGTATCAAGGTAGTAGTCCCATCAACACCTTATCATGCAAAAGGTTTGTTAATCTCTTCGATCAGAGATCCAGATCCCGTGATTTTTCTCGAAGCAATGAGATTATACCGCCTCATAAAAGAGGACGTGCCTGAAGGTGAGTACACCATCCCTCTCGGAAAGGCAAGGATAGTTCAGGAAGGCAACGATGTAACCGTAATCTCCTGGGGCAGTATGCTTCACAGAACTTTACAGTCAGTGGAAGGGTATGATGCCGAAGTGATAGATTTAATGACTCTTAGTCCCTTTGATGAGGAAACCTTGCTGAACTCAGTAAAGAAGACCGGAAGGGTTGTGATAGTACACGAAGCGCCTAAGACGTGTGGATTTGGTGCAGAGCTTTCAGCGACCATTGCAGAAGACGCTATGCTTTATTTAAAAGCCCCTATATTAAGGATCACAGGATACGATGTCTTAGTACCCCTTGCTAAGCTCGAGGATCATTATGTGCCTTCGGTGGAAAGAATAAGGAAGGCTATTGAGGAGGTAATGAAATACTAACGCTTTAAATAAAGTCATTGCGAGGAGGTCGATACGGCCGAAGAAGCAATCTCACGAAAAAAGATTGCCACGCCTTTCGGGCTCGCAATGACAATGTAAAAGTATTTATTGGGTTATATCTAATAATTGGGTTATATCTAATAAAAGGAGTAGATTATGCCTTTTGATTTTACATTGCCTGATTTAGGTGAAGGAATAACAGAAGGTGAGCTAAGGAAATGGCTCGTTAAGGAAGGCGACACCATAGAAGAGCATCATACCGTCCTTGAGATAGAGACAGATAAGGCAATCGTAGAAGTACCATCTCCCAGAAAAGGAAAGGTTGTAAAAATCAACAAAGAGGTAGGAGAGATAGTAAAAGTTGGTGAGGTCTTGATGACAATTGCGGAAGAAGGAGAGGCAATCGAGGAAAGGCCGAAATCCGTTTCTGTAGTCGGAGTCCTCCCTGAGGAAGAGGAGATACTTGCAACTCCTGCAGTAAGAGCTCTGTCCAAAGAGCTTGGAGTTAAACTTGAGACGATAAAAGGCTCTGGTCCTGGGGGAAGCATTACAAAAGAGGATGTTATAAAGGCATCGGAAAAGGTCAAGAAGATAGAAGATCAATATGGGATTACAGAACGCGTTCCCTTAAAGGGATTAAGAGGGACAATAGCGAAAAATCTCGTTTCAGCTCACCAGACAATGGCTTTTGTTACTATTATGGATGAAGCTGATGCTACAGATTTATGGAACATCAGGGAGAGAGAAAAGAAAATGCTGCAGGAAAAAGGCATCCATTTAACCTTTCTTCCCTTTTTTATAAAGGCTGTACATCACTCCCTTGCAGAGCATCCCTACCTCAATGCATCTGTTGACGGAGAAAAAGAGGAAATTATTATTAAGAAATATTACAACATGGGGATTGCTGTCGATACTCCAGATGGTCTGATGGTGCCTGTGATAAGGGATGTGGACAAAAAAACCGTCCGTGAGCTTGCCTCAGAGATTCAGGACTTGAGCCAGAAGGCAAGGGAAAGGAAGATAAAGTTAGAAGAAATGAGAGGTAGCTCCCTTACCATCTCCAACTGGGGACACTTTGGCGGGACATTCGCAACTCCCATAATAAACCCTCCTGATGCAGCAATCTTTGGAACAGGAAGGATTTCTGATAAACCATGGGTAAAAGAAGGACAGATTGTCATCAGAAAAATTCTTCCCTTATCATTGACCTTTGATCACAGAGTGACAGACGGTGCTGATGCAGCAACCTTTATATCAAAAGTAATCCACTACCTCGAAGACCCCGGCCTCTTATTCATCGAGAGTGCATAAGATTCCTTCAATTTGTAAAAGTTATTATCATCATGCAGTGTCTGAAAACTCAAGGCTTTCTTCCAGCAATGTTGATTTTATGATATAGTTCAACAATGAAATATTCCATATAGAGATGTTTGCGAAAGTAAAAAAAATATTGTATTTGTGTACTTTCTTATCCCTTGATTAAAAAACTGCAAAATATAAATTGGGCACCAAGTCAGATCGGCAGCTTTCTGTTGAAGGTATTGCGTGGTTTCAAATGCAATCAAGGCATGCTGTTATCAGGTGCTGTTGCCTATTACACCCTTTTGTCAATCGTGCCCATGTTAATTCTCACTCTCATTGTACTGTCACATTTTATAGAAGAGGGACAGTTGTTTCACACCTTGTCGACGTATCTAGAAATGGTGATACCTGGCTATGCAGCAACTTTAACTGAACAGGTGCGTGTATTTCTTGAGCATCGTAAAGTGATTGGTATTGTTGGATTCCTGATCATGTTGTTTTTCAGTTCAATAGCCTTTACAGTACTTGAAAACGCAATGTCGGTGATCTTTTTTCATCGTGTCAAAATTCAGCGCCGCCACTTTCTCATTTCCGCTATTATTCCTTATGTGTATATCTTTCTGATAAGTCTGGGTATATTGCTTGTGTCGTTTATTGCTGGAGCATTAGAGACACTCGAAAACAGGCAATTGGTAATTTTTGGATGGAGTTTAAGCCTTGAAGGCTCTCCGGGGATTGCACTATATATACTGGGGATGATTGGTGAGGTGCTTATGCTCACTTCCCTATATCTGGTTATGCCTGTGGGACGTATAACTTTTCGTCACGCTCTGATCGGAGGGATAGCTGCAACAATTTTATGGGAAATCACCCGCCGTGTGCTAGTCTGGTATTACTCGGTCCTCTCCTTGGTGAATTTAATTTATGGTTCCTTCGCAACAGCAGTGGTCGCCCTTCTCAGTATAGAGGCTGCTGCGTTAATCCTTCTGTTGGGCGCTCAGGTTATTGCAGAGCTTGAGCGCAATACCAATAAATTGACCAAGGAGAAACTATCAGGTTTTGAAACATGATGCTAATTAGTTTAATCTTTTAGTTAAGAATTGAGAAAAAGGCCCAAGGTTACTACAGGGCATCTATAAGAATTGCTTCCTGTACTCAACTCCTTTAATCCTTGATATAATGGTGCATAATACATATAGAAGTGAATAGGAGAGATTAAAGTGGATGTGATTTTGGCATTAGCGGGTTTAGGAATTATCATATGGGCACTATATGCTTTATTATCACCACCTAAGAAACATAAAGATTTTTCATTGCGTGATCGAGACCAAGCGACAAGCAGAGCACTTGGTGGGAGTGGCGCACCTGATTTATCAAAACTTGAGCCTGAAGAAAAAGAACTAAAAAGAAAGAAGCATAAAGTCTAAATTCTTCCTGTAGCTGTGATTTTTACATATTGTTCTGCAATACAATATTATAAACGGAAATCAATAGGATAAATTTCCTCTTTACCTTGAATTATTGAGCTCAAAATTTCTGAAAGAAGAACGTGATTCTGAGTATGCTTTTATTTATAGAACAGTGTCTTTATTTTATTAAATAGAAAAGAATTATATATTCTGATAGTATAGAAATCATTTAGGATACCGGCGGATATTTTGCAAAGGATAACATCATAATCTTTTGAGACATGTTTATGTACATGTGTTAAATCAAATGCAAAAAGTGAGGAGTTTACTATGGCTACTCAGTTTGGCAGGATAGAAGATTTTATTGCCTTAGCCAAAGAAGGGAAAAATGTCTATGCAACAATTGCGTTAAGGAAACCGCTTGTC
>DASPRG010000073.1:0-6314 GCA_035624555.1 Thermodesulfovibrionales bacterium | reverse complement strand
GGCAGTGACAGGGAAACGTGAAACTATTCTCTCCAGTGAGATGCTGCGAAATCTCGTAACATATATTGACGAGGCCTCTATTTTCTGATACGATATTTCAAAATTCTTTTACAAAGGAGGGCATATGAAACTGAGGATTTTACTTTCAGTATCAGTTACCATTATAATGCTGATCTTTGCCGCAGGAGCGTTTGCTGTGACTTTAGATACTGACGCCAAGATCGCAGCGCAGCAAAAACTCATTGACAAGGCTGTTTCCTCTAAGAGTCTAACGAAAGATGAAGCAAAGATTGTCCAGGAGAATCTGAACAGGATTAAGGAAAGAAGGGCTCGTGGATCTGCAGAGGAAAAACCTGGCCTTAAAAAGTTTCTGGGAAAAAAGGCGCCTGAAGCTACAGGGGGAAAACTGGATGAGATGGAACGAGAGAATATCGAAAACATGCTCGATAGAAATAACAGGATGATTACTGACAAGAAGAATAATCCTGTACGTGCGTTTTACCAGCCAGAGGTCACGCACAGATTTGAAAACCAACAGAAGAGGATAGACAACGGCATCAAGT
This sequence comes from Thermodesulfovibrionales bacterium, assembly GCA_035624555.1. Taxonomy (GTDB): domain Bacteria; phylum Nitrospirota; class Thermodesulfovibrionia; order Thermodesulfovibrionales; family SM23-35; genus DASPRG01. Next base: position 5,751 of record DASPRG010000073.1, on the reverse strand, counting down.
CAGGGTCTCTTACAAAAGAGGAAGCCGCCGGACTTCAGGAAAACCTCAACAAGGCTAAGGCAAAGTATGCAGAGTTGACCAAAGATGGCAAATTCACACCTGCTGAAGAAGAAAAGATGCATAAGTTGCTCGATAAAGATTCAGCGATCATTGAGAGGAAAAAACATAATTGATTTTTGAAAGAGATTAAGAATAAACACGATCTCATGATACATTGCTAACAGAGGCAGCAGGTCAAGACATTCTAATACTAATGATATAAAAATAAGAACTGCACAGCCCTGTCACTTACTTCACTATTTTCATGCTGATGTCAGCAGCCGGTGCTGAATGTGTTAGGGCACCAACAGAGATCAGATCTACACCAGTCTCAGCAACCTCTCTGACATTTTCGAGTTTAATATTTCCTGATGCCTCAAGCATAACTCTGCCCTTTGCAATCTTCACGGCCTCTTTCATTTCATGCACTGACATGTTGTCCAACATCACAATATCGGCTCCAGCATCTATTGCTTCCCGAAACTCTTTGAGGTTCTTAACTTCCACCTCAATCTCCAACAGGTGATGTCCCTTCTTTGCTGCCATTACAGCCTTCTTAATATTTCCTAAGACCTTGATATGGTTATCCTTGATAAGGATACCGTCAAAAAGACCAAACCTGTGGTTGTATCCTCCCCCTATCCTGACAGCATACTTTTCCATAAATCTCAGACATGGTGTTGTCTTTCTTGTATCAACAATTTTTGCCTTGATCCCCTCTATCCTCTTTACATACATACTTGTGAGGGTTGCAATACCAGAGAGCCTTTGAAGGATATTGAGACTTACCCTCTCTCCTTTCAGAATAGTATGAGTTCTTCCTGAAACTTCAGCAATCACATCTCCTTGCTTGACCTTTGAACCTTCCTGATAGAAGGCCTTAAATACTGCAGACGAGTCAAGACTCTGAAAAACCTCTTGAACAAAAGGAAGCCCTGCCAGAACAAAATTTCCTTTTGCAATATAGTGTGCTCTCGATTTAGTCTCACCCGGTATTAAGAGGAATGTGGTGATATCTCCATGACCGATATCTTCTTGAAGAGCTTGGTTAATAACATCAATCACACCCGGAGGGATGTCCACCTTATCTCCTCTTTAAGAGTAAAGAAAGGAAACCACATATCCCCCCGAAAGTGGCACCTAAGGCAATGGCAGAACGCCAGTCAAGGAGTGTTGTTACACTTCCTTCTATTTTATTAGCAACAACAAAGAGTGCTGAAGTATTCTCAGACTTTATTTCTTTTGCTGCTAAAAGTCCTACAGCAGATCCATTAACTGCTATATGTTCTCTTGAGACGCACAGGGGAGACAAGGAATAATTTATTGATACATTTTCACCAGCCGTGACTGCATTCATACACTGGTTGAGACTTATATCATTTCCCTGGAGAAAAACCGTGGCTCCCTGTGTAACTTCCAGCTTTTCACCATCGATACTGAGTGCCCCTACCTGCTGGAGTTCAATATGTCCTCCTTCAACAGACCTGACAGTACTCTGTCTTATATTAATGAACTCTCCTTCAATAAATTCGAGGTCACTTTTCTCAATTTCTTTTTCTTCCCTTTGCATCATTTCTCACCTCCGACTTCTTTCAGTTTTTTCATACTTTCTGTAATTCTCTCTTTCCTCATGGTAAGCTCCTCATATTTTACCTTTTCCTTGTCAACAACCTCTTTCGGCGCTCTCAAGAGAAAGTCTTCATTATTGAGTTTCTTATTGAGGAAAGAGATAGACTCCTCAACCTCAGAACTCGCCTTCTTCAGTCTATCCATTTCTGCCTCAATATTCAATACCCCTTTCAGCAGAACATAGATCTCCATAGAACTCTTAACGCATGTGGCAGAACCCTCAGGTTTTTCAACGTCCATGCCTATCTTTATCTCACCCGCATTTGCAAGTTTCCTGAGATATAACACATTTTCTTTCAATATCTCCTCTGCCTTTCGAGAATATGTCTTGATGGCTGCATAAAGCTCAGAGGACGGGGGGACGTTTAACTCTCCCCTAATTGTCCTTATCCCTGTTACAGCATCGATAATGTAAGACATATCCTCTTCTGCCTGATAATCTCGTGGTAAGGAGTCAGGATATTCAGAAATCATGATACTCTCACCAATTTTTTCTTTCTCTCTCCTGATGTGCGGAATCTTCTGCCATATCTCCTCTGTAACAAAGGGCATAAAAGGATGGAGGAGCCTTAACGAGGCATCAAGGGTATACAGAAGACACTCGATAACACTCATCTGGTATTCCGGACTTTTGATATCTGACTTTACCATCTCTATATACCAATCACAGAATTCATGCCATATAAACTGATAAATATCAGATGCTGCATCGTTAAACCGATACTCATCAAGGGCCCTGTTTATATTATCTGCTGTAACAGCAAGTCTGCTAAGGATCCACCTTGCAGATAAATTAAAAACTGTGGGCCCCTGAGCTAATGCCCTCTGGGTCTCAACTATCTGAAGGTTCATCATAATAAATCTCGATGCATTCCAGAGCTTATTCACAAAATGTCTATATCCTTCAACCCTCTCTTCTGAAAACTTGACATCCCTGCCCTGTGCTGCAAAAGCAGCGAGGGTAAACCTGAAGGCATCTGTACCATACCTGTCCATCATAGTCAAAGGGTCAACAACATTGCCTTTTGATTTAGACATCTTCTGACCCTTGATATCCCTGACAAGGGCATGGATATATACATCCCTGAAAGGAACGTCTTCCATAAATTTAAGCCCCATCATGATCATCCTTGCAACCCAGAAAAAGATAATATCGAACCCAGTTACAAGAACAGTTGTAGGATAGAAGGTCTCAAGATCAACCGTCTTATCAGGCCATCCAAGGGTTGAGAAAGGCCAGAGGGCAGATGAAAACCATGTATCCAAGACATCCTCGTCCTGAATAAGATTTTGAGAACCACAATATGGACATTCTACCGGGTCTTCCCGAGATACAACAATGCCATTCTGCATTCTGCATTTTTCACTTTTCTTATCCTGACAGTACCATGCTGGTATCCTGTGGCCCCACCATATCTGACGGGATATGCACCAATCCTTGATATTTTCCATCCATGCAAAATAGGTGTTTTCCCACACCTTCGGCACGATTTTGATCTTCCCCTCTCTCACAACCCTCATCGCCTCTTGAGCAAGCGGCTTCACATTTAAATACCATTGCAGGGTTAATAAAGGTTCTATAACAGTTTTACACCTGTAACAGTGACTGAGAGAATATTTGTACTTCTCTCCTTTTTCCAAAAGCTTCTGTTCCTTCAGATCATTAAGAACTAATCTTCTGCATTTATATCTGTCCATGCCTGCATATCTGTTTCCTGCATCCTCTGTCATACGACCATCTTTCCCTATGACAGTTATAAACTTCAATGGTGGTGAGTGCCTTTTTGCTATAGCCTCGTCATTAAAATCATGTGCTGGAGTAACTTTAACAGCACCCGTCCCGAATGCAGGGTCAACAGCATTATCAGATATGATTGATATTTTCCTTTTCGTAAGAGGCAGATCAACGCTCTTACCAATAAGATCCTTATAACGACTGTCATCCGGATGAACTGCCACTGCGGTATCCCCGAGCATCGTCTCAGGCCTTGTTGTGGCAACAGTTATATGATCACTGCTATTCGAAAGGGTATATTTTATGTATGCAAGATTACCTTCGAATTCCTCATGCTCCACTTCAAGGTCCGAGAGTGCGGTACTACACCGCGGGCACCAGTTGATAAGCCTGTCATCTCTGTATATTAAACCTTCTTCGTAAAGCCTTACAAAGACCTCTCGTACGGCCATTGAGAGACCCTCATCAAGTGTAAACCTTTCTCTTGACCAGTCGCAGGAAGCACCAAGACTCTTTAATTGGTGAATAATCTTCCCACCGTATTCTGCCTTCCATTTCCAGACCCGCTCTATAAATGCTTCCCTGCCAAGCTTATACCTGTCAAGCCCTTCAGATGCGAGCTGCTTTTCTACAACATTCTGGGTTGCTATACCTGCATGGTCTGTTCCGGGCAGCCAGAGGACTTTGTAACCTGACATGCGCTTCCACCGGATAAGGACGTCTTGCAAAACTGCGTTAAGGGCATGGCCCATATGGAGAGAACCAGTAACATTTGGAGGTGGTATAACGATAGAATAAGGACTGTCTCCTAAGGCTGGGTTAGGTTTAAAATAGCCCTTAGAGACCCAATATTCATACCATCTTTCTTCTATGCCTTTTGGATTGTAGCTCTTCTCTAAAATTCTGACCTTATCCTCTCAATCTCCTTTGAAATTATAGCTTCAGCAAGGTCAGGTATAGTCTTCCAGATTATTTTTTCAATTTCTTTATTCAGAGATTCAAGAGAAACTTTAAGCTCATCCCTCAAAGTCTTTTCTACAAGACCTGGCAAGATTTCACCAATTGTTTTTTCTGTTGCCTTCATAGTGAAATCGAGGGAAAGACTTAAAGTATCCTTTAAGATCTTCTCCATAACTTCTGGTAAAGTCTTACTTATTACCTGTTCAGCGTCCTTCGCAAGGGATTCCAGGGAGACTTTCAAAGTATCCTGAAGCACCTTCTCTGTAAGGCCAGGTACAGTCTCACTGATAATCTTCTCAACAGGATCCTTAATTAGAGGCATCAGCGAGGATTGAATAGTTTCCTTTATATCAACAGAAGATAATAATGACGATATCTTATCGTTAACAGCCGCTTCAAATATACCTTTCAGTTCAGCATGGAGTATCCTCTCTGTAACGTCGGGTATTGTCTCATTCAACACCTTATCAAGTGAATCTTTCATAAGGGGTATGAGAGAAGAAGACACGGTTTCCTTTATATCAACAGCCGACAGTAATGATAGCATTCTACTGTTGAGGTTCTTCTCGAATATCTCTTTCAGTTCATCTTTTGATGGAAGCTCTGCTTCTAAAACCCCAGCCTCCTCAGCGGGCACTGCTTTTTCAGTAAGAGGTGGAGCAGGTTTCTTGGGTTCCGCTCCAATACTGACTCCCACTTCCTTCGCAGCCCTAAAGAGATCTTCTTCTTCAGTCTCTACTTCTTCCAGATGAACACCCTCAATATCCCCAGGCCCAGGCATTTCCTCCATTGCCCAGAGATCTTCTTCGACTATCGCTTCCCCTGCATGAGGAGTCTCAGGACCACCAAAGGCTTCTTTTAGCACAGCCGAAGATGTAATTGCCTCATTAACCTTGTTTATTAACTCCTGTGATTCAAAGGGTTTAATAACAAAACCGTCAGCCCCAACCTTTTTTGCATTCTCTTCATCAAAAGGTTCAAATGCCCCTGCAAGGAGTAATACCGGAATTCCAGATGTGGAGGGGTCTTGTTTTATCTTTTCACATAGAACGTAGCCGTTCATCTTGGGCATCTCCACATCAGCCAGGACAATATCAGGTTTAAAAGTAGGGAGAACTGCCAATGCCTCTTCCCCATTATTCATTGCCTTGATCTCAAATCCTTCCCCTGAGAGGATTAATTCTACTACTTTGTGTATAGTAATACTGTCATCGACAAGAAGCAGCTTTTTCAAAATATTTCACCCCTTATAAAAATTATGTATCTTCGGAAATTTTATTGCTAAGTACTGAAAATGTCAAGAGTTATCATCACATTTTCTGTTTGTCCTCCTGAATAACTCAACCCCATAATTGCTTCCTGTAATAGTCCCTCAGAACATAAAGAAT
>DASPRG010000040.1:0-3354 GCA_035624555.1 Thermodesulfovibrionales bacterium | reverse complement strand
TGTTTCAGAGTCTTCCGTTCGTGTTCTTAACTCATAACTCTGAACTCTTAACTCTAAGCTTTTCTGGGCTGAATAGGTCTTCCGGCTCAGGGCTACCTACTTACCTGTCTTCCCATCATGGTATTACCCATGACAGTGACTTTTTAAGTTAGGCTTTCGTTCCCTTCACGGCTGCGGGGCAGCGGAGGATTCTCACCTCTCTTCCCTGACATCCAGCCATCCAAAACAAGGATCAGTTAAATACTGTTTTTTATCACCTCCTTTCATATGCCTCTCCAAAGCCATGTCTTCCTATCTCGATACTCACGTCGAAAGCCTCTTTAAGCAGATCTTCTGATAGCACTACCTCAGGACTCCCGATACCAAGTATTTTCCCGCCTTTTATTACCATAACCTTCTCAAACTGCAGTGCCATATTTATGTCATGAAGGGCCATGATTATCGAAATATTCTTCTTATCCCTCAATTCTCTCAGCAGCCTCATAATTTCTATCTGATACTTTATGTCGAGGTTCGCAAGGGGTTCATCCAAAAGCACAAGTCCTGCGCCTTGGAGAAGGGTCATTGCAATAAAGGCCCTTCTCCTTTCACCAGCGCTAAGGTTTTCTAAGTACGATTCTGATTTTTCCATAAGCCCAACCATTTCTAACGATTCAGCAACGGTTATCTCGGGAATTATCTCGTAAGGATAAAGACCCATGCTCACAAGTTCCCTTACCTTGAAGAGCACATTCATATCAAGGAGCTGCGGAAGATAACACAACAATTTTGCCCTATCTTTATTTCTGTATAATTGCAAGGGCTTTCCCCAGAGCCTGATAGAGCCATGAGAAGGCCTTAAAATCCCACTCGCGAGTTTGAGAATAGTAGATTTTCCAGAGCCATTTGCGCCTAATAGTCCAATGAACTCTCCATTATCCACTGAGAAGGTAAGGTTATGGATAAACTCATTATCCCTCTGATACATAAACCCAACATTGTCGAACTCAAGAATAGAATAGTTACCTGCCAAGGACGTCTCTCCTCCTCAGCAAATAAAGGAAATAGGGTGAACCGATGATGGCCGTTAAAATCCCTGATGGAATCTCCACAGGTTGCATTATTGTTCTCCCGATAAGGTCTGCCATACAGAGGAGTATGCCGCCCCCAATGGCTGATGTAGGTACCAAGACCCTGCTGTCAGCGCCGATAAAGAATCTCATGATATGGGGCACAAGAAGGCCAACGAAACCAATAATTCCCCCAAGTGATACAGATGCAGCAGTCATGAGAGAGATGGACACAAATAAGATAAGCCTTTCCCTGTGGACAGAAAAACCGAGGCTATGCGCAAGCTCATCGCCTAATATCAATGCATTCAGAGCCTTTGCCCTTGAAAAAAAGATAACGAGTCCTGAGATAATAAAGAGAGAGCCATAGGGAATCAATGACCAGTCTGCAACTGAAAGATCTCCGAATATCCAAAAAATTGTTCTCCCCAGACGTTCATTAGGAGAAATGCTCATAAGGAGCATAAGAACTGCGTGGAAGAGAAAACTCAAGCCAACTCCAGCAAGAAGAAGTCTCTCGGGCCAAAGTCCTCCGCGTTTCCACCCGAAAAAGCCAACTAATATGCTGACAAAAGATGCACCGAAAAAGGCTGCCAATGGTATAGTGAATTTCCCGAAGAAATAGAAACCTGATAAGAGACATGCTGCAGCTGACAGAGATGCACCACTTGAAATTCCGAGGATATAAGGATCAGCAAGGGGATTTCTCAATATGCCCTGAAGCACAGCCCCTGATGCTCCGAGGGCCATTCCCATTAAAAATGCAACTGTTACTCTTGGTAATCTTATAAAAAATAATATGTTTCTTTCAGTAGTATCTAATTGGAAAGGATTTATTACTTTCGGTGCAAGGAAAAGAGAACTCAATAAGACTAATATTGATATTAATATCAAGAGCAAGATTTTTATTTTAGACATCTGGCCATCTCATCAATGCCTTTGACGATCCTTGGACCAAGCCTGTAAATACTATCGCCTATATAATAAATTTCGCCATTCTTAACTGCCGGAATGCTCGAGAGCCTCTCCAGAAGTCCTCTTGAAGCATCTTTCATGTTTGCATGTCCTTTACCAACAAAGATTACATCAGGAGCCTGATGAATGATTTCTTCTACGGAATATGCTGGATAAGAGGTATTCGTCTTTGAGGCGATATTTTCACAACCAAGGAGGGTAATTGCATCATTAACAGCAGTACCTGGGCCTGCAACGATTAATGGTTCAGGCCAGATAATGAATAAAACCTTCTTTTTCTTGATCTCCCCCCTCTCTTTTTCAAATCCCCCCTTACCCCCCTTTTCTAAAGGGGGAATGAGGGGATTATAAGAGGATAAGATAGGATTTGACTTCTGATTTTTGTCTTTAAATCTATCAAAAGATATATCTATCTCTTTCGCAAGTGCCTCTGCCTTTTCTTTCACTTCGAGTGCTGAACCCATATCTCTGATACCTTGTGGTAACTCTGAAAGTCGTCTTGCCTTGAATACATATGTTTTTATTCCCAATGAACGCAGCCTATCCTCAAACTCCTTGAGGTTTCCGTCAGTAGTCATAATAACAATATCCGGTCTCAATGAGACGACTGCTTCCAGAGAAGGGTTAAACATGCCTCCAACCTTTGGCTTTTTCTTTGCATCCTCAGGATAGTCGCAGAAGTTTGTGACACCCACAACCCTATCTCCAAGCCCCATCGCGAAAAGGATTTCTGTCATATTAGGTGCGAGTGAGACTATCCGTTTCGGTGGTTCGTCTGCATAAACAGAAGTGACAAGTGACAAGTGACAAGTGACAAGCAAAAGAAGACAAGACAGGAAATAGCATTTGAGCGGTTTCTTTTGCCGATAGTCCGACAGTATATATGATAAGTAAAGAGGCAAAAGCCTCGGAGTGCCGACTTTGTCGGGACGAGAATGAGCGAAAATGCTATGTCCTGTCTGTTTAACCATAAGTTTATAAATAATTAAGCCGGGAAATGCATTTACATAATGCAGATGTTGTAAAAAAATTTATTTTTCGATACCTTAATGTACCTTTAACTGATGGCTTACGGAATATTTTTATAAATATAACCAATAAAGATATTCCCAATAAATCATCGAGTTAAAGAAATTTTTGAGCAATGTCTGCATTATTGGGCTAAACTCCTCAGAAAACAAAAAATCCTCAGAACCCGAAAGTCCTGAGGATTGCACCCTGATTTACTTCATCCCCATCTTCCTCCACGGGAAGGGAAGTTCGGAGTTTTTAGTTCAGTATTCAGAGATTTTAATCTCAGAACTCATTACTCCGAACTAATTACTGTCGT
>DASPRG010000007.1:0-3845 GCA_035624555.1 Thermodesulfovibrionales bacterium | reverse complement strand
TATAACCTCTGGGTTCGTTTTTTCAGCAGGCGTACCTTCAGGAGGCAGACTATAGTTAATAATGATTCCTGCAACAGTGAGGCCTTCTTTTATCGCATAATTGACGGTGAGCATGGTGTGGTTGATCGTTCCGAGACCCGGCCTTGAAACGACGATAATCGGCAATCCAAGATCCCTTGCGAGGTCAAGCACAAAATAATTCCTTTTAATGGGTACGAGAAGTCCTCCAACTCCTTCAACCACAACTACCTCGTATTTTTCTGAAAGTTCTGCGTATGACTTTCTTATCTTTTTGATATCCACAGGAATATCTTCAATCTCAGAGGTAGGGAGGGGTGCAAGAGGATTTTCTAATCGAATTGGAGTAATCAAATCTATGGGATCATCCATATCCGCCATTTTTTTCAAAAACATTCCATCAGGTGGTATTAGTACTTCTTCTTTAACTTTTAACTTTGAACTTTGAACTTTGGACTTTGGTTTTAGGCATCCTGTCTCTATCGGTTTCATCCCGCATACCTTAAGCCCGAGGAGCCTGATAGCATGAATCAATGCGACTGTTATGACGGTTTTACCTACGCCTGTATCAGTGCCTGTTATGAAAAAGCCTCTTGCCATACATCCAACGTTACAGTGGAGAAATAAGTTTATATACCCCTCACCCTAACCCTCTCCCACAAGGGGAGAGGGGACTAAATTGTTTTATGAAATCCCTCCTGTCCTCCCTTTTCCAAAGGGAGGGATAATACCCCTCTTTGGCAAAGAGGGGTGGGGGGAGATTTTATGGAAAATGTCTATCCAATTATGAGACTCTTAAGTACTTACATATATTTACACTCTTTTAGGGCGTTGATTAATCTTTCAATGTCTTCAGCAGTATGCGCAGCAGTTACCGTAATCCTTATTCTCGGTTCTTTGACAGTAGGCGGCCTTATACCTGGGGCAAAAATACCTTTTTCATATAAATGCCTTGAGATCCTTAATGTATTTTCTATAGTTCCTGTTTTTATAGGTACGATAGGTGTTTCACTTCCCATGATGTCATAGCCAATGTCCTTTAGAAGGTGAGCTACCTTGTTTCTGTTTGCCCATAGCCTCTTTATCAATTCAGAATCCTTTTCTATCAGTTTTAGGGAAGCAGTGGATGCAGCCACGATACATGGAGGTAGGGTTGTTGAGAATATAAAACTCCGCGCATTATTTATGGCCCAGTCTATAACATCGGAGCTGCCTGCAATAAAAGCTCCAAAAGAACCAAGGGCCTTTGAAAAGGTCCCCATCTGAATAATCCAGGGTTCAGGTTTAATATTAAAATGAGATAGTGCGCCTTTGCCATTACCGAGGATGCCTGTGCCGTGGGCATCATCTATATATAAGGCTGCATGATAGTTTTTACAGATATCAAAAATTCCTTCCAATGGTGCAATATCTCCCCCCATGCTGAAGACTGTATCTGTTACAATAATCTTTCTCCTTGCATCCTCTTTCTTCAATAATTCTTCAAGGTGAGTTAAATCTTTATGCCTGTATACCAGTGTCTTTGCTTTGCTCAGCCTGCATCCGTCGATAATGCTCGCATGGTTGAGTTCATCGCTAAGTATTGTAGAATCCGCATCTGTAATGGCGGGTATGATTCCTGTATTTGCTGAGTAGCCTGAATTGAAGATAAGGGCAGCCTCTGTGTTCTTAAATTGTGCAATCTTATTCTCGAGCCTTTTATGGAGGATACTCCCACCTCCTAAAAGCCTCGATGCACCAGAACCATAGCCATACTCATCCATAGCCTTTTTAGCCCTGTCAATGACATAAGGGTGCGTTGAGAGGCCGAGATAGTCATTTGATGAAAAGTTTATATATTCTTTCTCACCAAATTTGACCTTTGAGCCTTGTGGAGATGCCAGATCTTGTATCTCCCTGAAGAGCCTTTTCTCTTTTAAAATCTTGAGTTTTTCGGAAAACATATGATTATTCTAACATGGTTAGCATTTACCCTCATTTTTAAACAAAAGGGACTGAATCTAAAAATTTAAAAAACCTCTTTTTTTAACTATAAAGGTCTTGACAATTTTTTTTGCCCTGTGATATGCTTTCCCATCTTTTCTAATTCCTTCAAAAGAGAGGGCGGGGTATGTTAGAAATTCAACTTAAGTGGCTTATTGTTTTAGCTGTAAATTTTCTCCTTCTTCTAACCATTTTAAATTTCATTCTCTTTAAACCTCTTCTCAAAATCTTCAAAGAGAGAGAAGATACGGTGAAAGGATCCCTCGATGCAGCTAAGGAAATGAATAACAGGAGAGAGGAAAGCATTGCCAGGCTGAACAGGGAACTTGCTGAGGCAAGGGGCAAGGCAAAAGAGATACTTGACACACTCAAGGCTGAAGGGCTGCAGAAGCAAAAGGAAGTTCTCTCGAAGGCTGAGGCTGAGGCATCAGAAACACTTGATAAAGCAAGGGCAGATTTAAAGGCTGAGGTTGAAAAGGCAAGAAAGACATTAAGGGCAGAGGTTGATAAATTCTCCGATGAAATCGTGAGAAAGCTGGTGAAGGCATGAAGGAAAGAAACTTCTTTTTAATTCTCTTAGCATTTTGCATTTTCAGTTTTGCATTTGCCTTTATCGCCTTTGGGGCAGAAGAAGGGGAAGCCCACCCTTCGCTCTTTATGGAATATCTCTGGAAGATTATCAACTTTGGAATCCTCTTCTTTATCCTTTTTAAATTCGGTAAGAAACCCATCCAGTCTTTCCTGAAGCAGCGGAGTGAAATGATCGAAAAGACCCTTAAAGAAGCCAGAGAGGCCAAGGAACTCGCAGAGAAGGCACTTAGAGAGGTAGATACGCGACTTAAGGGAAAGGATAAAGAGATACAAGACATTCTCTCACTATCGAAGCGTTCTGCTGAGGTAGAACGTGATAACCTTATAGAACAAGGCGACAGGCTCAAAGAAAAGATATTGGAGCAGGCTAAAGCAAACATAGCATATGAACTCAAGCATGCAAAAGAGGCTATCAAGGCAGAGGCGGCCGAAGTAGCTATTGAATTAGCAGAAAAGAAACTGAAAGAGAAGTTAACAAAAGAGGAACAGGAAAGGCTTCTTGATGAATCAATAGCGAAGATAGGGGGTAGTAATTGAAAAGGCTGAAAGAATCAAAGAAATATGCAAAGGCATTACTTGACCACGTTGGTATCGAAAAGGCACCACAGGCTTTGACTGAGTTAAGCATGATTAATGACCTGATGGTGAAAAGCAAAGAGTTTAAGAGCCTCCTTATCAACCCGCAGTTCACTCCAGAAGAAAGAGAAAGAATAATAAAGCAGATTACCAGCAAGCTTAGGCTTTCAGATAATGTAGTCAAATTTATAGTAAACCTGACGGAACTGATGCTTATTATTCATCTTTCAGAGATAATCAAGATTGCCACAAGCCTTTACCTTGAAAAGAAGAAAAGGGCAAAAGCAGTAGTCATGACTCCTTTACCGATAAGCAAGAATTATGAAGATAAGCTCCGTACATCTCTGAAGAAACTGACTAACAGGGATGTTGACATAGAGTATGTAATGGATCCTTCCCTTCTCGGCGGGGTCCAGGTCAAGGTTGGAAGTACTGTATATGATACGAGCATCAAAGGCCAGTTGAGGCTTTTAAAAAATGAGCTAATGAAGGGGTGAAATTATGGCTATTGAAGGAATCAAGACAGAAGAAATAAGTGAACTTCTGAAAAAGCAGATAACCGATTTCGAGAAAAAGGTAGATGTCAGTGAAGTTGGTATTGTTACCTATGTCGGCGATGGTGTTGCGAAGATATATGGCCTCGAAAATGCAATGGCTTCGGAGCTACTGGATCTTCC
>DASPRG010000005.1:0-14605 GCA_035624555.1 Thermodesulfovibrionales bacterium | reverse complement strand
ACAGTACAGAGTTTGATTTAAACACACGAGAGCCTGTTATCTACCTTATGGAAAGGTGGTATGATTTCAGAAAAGGGAGAGAGGAGGTGCGTTCAGAGAGCTCTCAGAAGGGTGGTACCATGAGACTGGGGGCTTATCCCTGTGTTCTTGAGGAAGGCACAGCAGCCTTCACAGCGTATCATGTCAAAGAGATATCTGAAAGGCACAGGCATAGATATGAATTCAATAATGCTTACAGAGAGATATTCACACAGCATGGTATGAAGATTAGTGGTCTAAGTCCTGATGGAGAGCTTGTAGAGATTATAGAGATTGAAGACCATCCTTGGTTTCTGGGATGCCAGTTTCATCCTGAGTTCAAGTCAAGGCCAGCAGACCCGCATCCGTTGTTCAAGGCTTTTATAGAGGCATCTATCAAAGAAAAAAGATCTTTGTTCCCTTATTTAGAAGTCAGTACGGAAGAAAAACGCAGAGGCCTTTAGTATTGACAAAAGAAATAACGATAGCAGGTACAAGGCTTGGAGGCAATAATCCTATCTTCATTATTGCAGGCCCATGCGTTATTGAAAACGAAGATATCGTATTCTATACTGCAGAAAGACTGAAGGAGATATGCCGCGAGTTAGGTCTTCCCCTTCTTTTTAAAAGTTCTTATGACAAGGCAAACCGGACATCTCTTTCTTCATTCAGAGGCCCAGGAATTGAAAAGGGCTTAAGGATCCTCTCTGAGGTCAGGAGCAGATTCAAAATACCTGTTATCTCTGACGTCCACTCAGTAGAAGAGGTCAAGCTCGCCTCTCAGGTTCTCGATGCCATTCAGATACCTGCCTTTTTAAGCAGACAGACGGATCTGATCCTTTCTGCATCTTATACAGGTAAACCTGTGAATATCAAAAAGGGTCAGTTTCTTGCACCCTGGGATGTAAAAAATATCATTGATAAATTTACATCAACAGGCAATCATGACCTTTTCATCACAGAAAGGGGCACATCCTTTGGATACAATAACCTTGTTGTTGACTTCAGGGGAATATCTATCATGCGGTCCTTCGGATACCCCATTGTTTTTGATGTAACTCACAGCCTGCAACTTCCCGGGGGACAGGGAAGCTCCTCTGGAGGGCAGAGGGAATTCGCAGAGCCCCTTGCCAGGGCAGCTGTGGCAGTCGGAGTTGACGGCCTCTTTATAGAAGTCCACCCTGAGCCTGATAGGGCATTCTGCGATGGACCAAATATGGTCCCGGTAGATAATTTACCTGTCCTTTTAAGAATGATTAAACATATTCATCATGTAGTTTTTCCTCACGGGTAAGGAGACCACCAACACAAATTTCTATGGAAATAAAATATCTTCTTTATTTCTTGATAGGTGGACTTGTTGTGAGTATTGTTACCTACTTTGCGAGCCATGCAAAAGGTTTATTGGCAGCTTTTCTCGCCAATTTACCAGTCATAACAATGATAACCTTTCTGACTATCTATTTTGAATCAGGCCAGAAGTCAGTAATTTCATATGCTCAGGGTCTAATCATTATGCTTTTCCCATGGCTGGCTTATATATTTACGGTAATCTTTTTGACAAAAAGATTAGGGCTTGTTCCCTCGCTCATCATCGGAATTTCCCTTTATATTTTATGTGCCTGTCTCATAATGAGTGCGAAAAAATTGTTGTGAAAAAAGCTTTCCTCGAAGGTATCCAAGCCAAAAAAAAGATATTCTGCTTCTCAAAAGGATATAACCCAATATAGTGATACTGATTGTCATTGCGAGCGAAGCGAAGCAATCTTGCCTTTTCTGAAGAGATTGCCACGGTCGAAAACGACCTCGCAATGACAGACAAATCGATACTTGAAATGGTTATTACTGGATTTGGGTAAGATATTTACTATGGAAAAGCTCATTAAGCTTCAAAAGATGGATATGATACGATATAATAGCTTCGTAAATGTAATCTAATGACGACAGACTAAATGGACAATATCCTTGATATAGCAAAAAGGGTCTTAAAGACAGAAGCAGAGGCTATCTATACCCTGATCGGCAAGCTTGGCAGCAATTTTGAGAGGGCTGTCGAGATTATTTATGAGAGCACAGGGAAAGTGGTTGTAACCGGCATGGGCAAGTCAGGTCTTGTAGGTAAAAAGGTAGCAGCCACACTGGCGTCAACAGGCACGCCTGCCTTCTTCCTGCACCCTGCAGAGGCAGGTCATGGCGACTTAGGCATGGTCACATCCAATGATGTGATAATAGCCATCTCAAATAGCGGTGAGACTGAAGAAATTGTAGGGTTGATACCCTTTCTGAAAAGGTTTAACCTTCATCTCATTTCGGTAACAGGAAACTTAGAGTCAACACTATCAAGAGTAGCAGATGTGACTCTTGATGTATCTGTAAAAGAGGAGGCATGTCCTCTCGGGATTGTACCAACTGCTTCAACTACTGCAGCTATGGCGATGGGTGATGCCCTGGCTGTTGCCCTGCTTATGAAAAGGGGATTTAAGGAGGAAGACTTTGCCTTTTTCCATCCCGGTGGAAGCATTGGTAAAAAATTACTTATCACGGTGAAGGACCTTATGCATACGGGGGATGCAATCCCGAAGGTTTTTCTCGGGACCCCCATGTCAAAGACGGTGATAGAGATGTCTTCTAAGAGACTCGGCCATACACTTGTCCTGGACAATGATAGTAAGGTCATAGGGATAATAACAGATGGCGATTTAAGAAGAGGGATAGAAAAGTGGGGTGGAAAGCTCTTTGAATTGACGGCAGAAGAGGTTATGACAAGAAACCCGAAATCAATATCTGAAGAAGAACTTGCTGCTAAGGCATTATCCATTATGGAAAGTTCTTCGATAACATCCTTAGTAGTGCCTGATGGATATGGAAGAGCCATTGGGGTAATACACCTGCACGATATATTGAAACAGGGGATAATCTAACAGAATGAAGAACCCTGCGGCAAGCCCGCAGAGTATCTTAACGCAAGGAGTTGTTTTTATCATATGCGCTCGCTATTTCGTTTCAAGAGAATTTATACAGGGTTTGATCAAGAAAAGGTTCAAACAAAAGCGATGTTAATCTCGATGTTTTCATAATGAAAAGTATTTCTGAAAAGAAGCTTCTAAAAGTTGCTAAGAACATCAAGCTTATTATTCTCGATGTTGATGGTGTGCTTACAGATGGGAGCATTATTCTTGACAACGAAGATAATGAGTTCAAGTCCTTCCATGTGCGTGATGGACATGGAATTAAAATGCTCATCAGGGCAGGGGTTACGGTAGCTATGATAACTGGCAGATATTCAAAGGTTGTTGAGAGGAGAGCCCGTGAACTCGGAATTACAGAGGTCTATCAGAGGTGTTTTGACAAGAGAGTTGCTTATCGACATCTGATTGAAAAATATTCTGTTGACTCAGGGGAGGTTGCATATATTGGTGACGATATTGTTGATCTCCCTCTTTTAAAAGGTTCTGGCTTTTCTGTTGCTGTTGCAGATGCTACTGTCGAAGCAAAGAATGCCGCAATGATGATAACAAAAAACAGAGGAGGCAGAGGAGCAGTCAGAGAGGTATGTGATTTTCTTCTCAGGGCAAAGGGACTGTGGGAAGGCATGATAGATGAGTACTCTCAGACTTAACCTTCCGACGGTCCTGACCTTAAGCAGAATTCTCCTTGTCCCTGTTTTTATATTCTCTGTCTATCAGCATCAGGTGTTCGGTGCCTTTGTATTCGGGATTGCTTCAATTACAGACTACCTCGATGGATATTTCGCGAGACATTCGGGAGAGATTACAAAGTTAGGGATTATCCTTGACCCTATTGCTGATAAGTTCTTAGTTGTGTCTGCACTTATCGTGCTCGTCGATATGGAAAGGCTACCCGCATGGATAGCCATTGTCATTATTGTACGGGAGTTTCTTGTAACAGGTATTCGGGCTGTTGCCCTTTCGAAAAATGTTATAATCCCAGCCGAGATGGGAGGCAAGCTGAAAACATTTGTGCAGATAATTGCCATTCTCTGTCTTATTCTAATGGGTAGCATTTTTGATATTGATCTCTATGATATAGGAATAATCTTCGTCTGGATAGCCCTCGTACTGTCTGTTATATCAGGAATCCAATATACCCTCTCTTTCTGGAAAAGGATATGAAGAAAGGAAGATGTAAAAAGCTATTTAAATTCATATGCTGAAAATAGCTCTTCTCATCATTTTTGCCTTTGTACTGGGATCGATCCCTGTCGGTGTAATAATAGCAAAGACAAAAGGGGTTGATCTTCAGAAAGTCGGGAGCGGTAACATTGGCGCAACGAATGTCTTGAGGTCTCTCGGTAAATGGCCTGCTGCTTTGACTCTTCTTGGTGATGTTCTGAAGGGCACTATAGCGGTTGCCTTTGGAAGATATTTCGGGACGGGAGCTTTCCATGAAGGTCTTATAGGTCTATCTGCTATCCTTGGGCATAACTTTTCTCTTTTCTTAGGTTTCAGGGGTGGTAAGGGTGTTGCCACAAGCCTTGGGGTTTTTATCCTTTACTCTCCACAAACAGCCCTCATAACCTTTATAATATGGCTGGTGGTTGTCTTAACGACAAAGTACTCTTCCTTAGGGGCTCTTGTATCCTTTGGACTTTTGCCATTGAACATTGTACTCTTTGATAGTAAAGAAAAATTCCCTGTCGCACTTCTCATTACAACACTTTTAGTCATTCGCCATACAGAGAATATCAAAAGGCTCATAAGAGGTACTGAGAGAAAGATAGGAGAACGCGTGTGAAAAGGTTTTCTCTCGTAGTTTTATTTGTCCTCCTTTTTATCCCTGTTCTCTCCACAGGAGGAGATTTCTATGAAGAACAGCTTGATAAAGGTATCAGGAATTCTGAGGCTTACTCCTATTTTCTTATAGAGGAATCAAAAGCAGATTCTTCTAAAGCAGAGAAAACACTTGAGGAGGCATTGAGGTGTTCTCCTGATTTGCCAGCTGTGTATTTTGCATTATTAAAGACCAGTCTTTCCTTTTCTACTGAAAGAATGTATAAAGCCTATGGTTATCTGCTGAAGGGAATAGAGGCATATGAAAGGAACTTCTGGTGGTCATTTACAGTGGTAGGCTCTCTGTTTCTGAGTTTGATTATATCTTTTATCCTATCCATAATTATTATTATCATGATAAGGCTTCCCGGAGATTTACCTCGTTTGTCCCATGATATTATGGAGCAAAATAGCAGGATACTCCTGCTCCTTATACTTATTTCCGCTCTCATTGGGCCTCTTCTCTTAATAGGAGGTATCCTCATCATACTCGGACTTTACCTGAAAAAGGTGGACAGGGTTGTTGTTTATCTTTACCTGGTTTTCCTCCTCATCTCACCATGGGTCTTTAAAGCCTCTTCGATGGTTTTTAGTATCCCTTCTTCGGATGTTGTTAAGGCTGTTATCGAGGTAAATGAGTCAAGAGATAATAGATATGCCATTTCTATTCTGGGGAATTCCGAGGACACTGTTGCCCTTTACTCCTATGCCCTTGCATTAAAGCGTGAAGGTTATTATGACGAGGCAATACAAATGTACAACAAACTTATCGCAAGAAAGCCTGACCCGGTGTTTTACAATAATCTTGCAAATTGCTATGTTGCAAAAAATGATATGGAGAGGGCGAAGCAACTCTATGAAAAATCAATACAAATGAGACCTCTTGTTTCTGCCAGTTACAATATGAGCCAGGTTTTGAGAAGGACACTTGATTTAATTAAAGGTGAGGAGTATTTCCTCTATGCTCAAAAGATAGATCCTGATTCTGTATCAAGGTTCCAGGAAATTTTTAGCCAAAATCCAAACAGACTTGTTATTGATGAAGTCTTACCGATTTCTGCTCTCTGGCAATATTCTAAAGAGAATGCAACCAGAGTCTCTACTTTTGGCTTATCAACAGTTCCACCAGCTCTCTTATCTTTTATCGCTCTTTTCTTCGGAGCCCTTTTTTATGTGTTAAACAAGCGTATAAAACCCAGAGCACACAGATGTAAGAAGTGCGGTGCAATCCTCTGTAAAAGGTGTGAGAGGAGAGTATTATGGGGCAACATGTGTTTACAGTGTTTCAGGTCCTTGATAAAACTCCATGAGCTTGATGCAAGAGAAAGGATTGCAAGACTCCAGACTGTTTATGAATACCAGATGAGACGCAGGAGAAATATGAATGTACTGTCTTTTTTATTACCGGGCTCTGCCCAAATATATGCAGGAGATGTATTGAAAGGTTTATTATTTCTCTGGTCTTTTTTATTCTTTCTGTGTGTCTTTGTAATCAGTTCAGTATTCGTAATAGGGATGCCTTATTTCCCTCATCTCTGGTTGAACTGGAGCGCCTTTTTACTTATGGCAATAGTATATTTTGTGTCTAACACCATAACTCGACTGAGGCTTGTAAAAAGATGGCTTTAAGAGGCTCGTTAGAGGTTTTTGGCCTTGCTGATATTCTCCAACTGATTCATTTCCAGAGGAAAAGCGGGGTACTCACCCTTGAGGGGGAGAGAGATAGGGTAAAGCTCTTTTTCTTAGAGGGTAATATCGTAGGAGCAATATCAAAGAAGAGGCAAGAGGATGTCAGGCTCGGGAAGGTGCTTCTAAAAAGAGGTGTTCTAAAGGATGAAGACCTGCAGATAGCTCTTGAGGAACAGCGAAGAACGGGTAAAAAACTCGGTAGTATCCTTGTAAAAAAAGGGGTTGTCGATAAAGAACATATAAAAGAAGTTTTGACAGGTCAGGTTACTGAGACAGTTCTGCAGATATTTGGCTGGGAGAAAGGAACCTATGAATTTACACCTCAGGCGATAGCTCTCGACACCGTTGGTGATGAGGAGGTTCCTATAACTCTCGATACACAGCATCTGCTTATGGAGGGTCTGAGGATACTCGATGAATGGTCTCTCCTTGAAGGCAGATTAACTCTCGATACTATTTTAATGAAGAAGGTGGAGGATAGTGCTGGTCTTAGCGAAGAAGAGCAAGGGATACTATCCCTCGTGGATGGAGAAAATGATCTCAGCACAATAATAGATATCAGCGGGAAGGATGGTTTTGTCGTAGCTAAGGTACTTTTCTCTCTTATGGAAAAAGGAGTTGTGGAGACAAAGGAGGTTGTTCCTGTTGTTGAGGCACCTCTTGAGGTAACTAAAAAACCAGCAATTTCCTATTCTTTCTCATACACCGTTGCTATAGGAGGAGCAATTGCGGTCTCTGTCCTGCTTTCTTTCTTCCTCGTTTTCTTAAGCAGAGATGATACTGTCAGGGACTTCAGGGCATCAAGAACAGTTGAAGACCTGAGGTTGAAGATAGAAGCATATAAGTTTGAGCACAGTGAATATCCTGAGACGATCGATATGGTATCGAAGAAGCTCGATCCCTGGGGAAGGCCATATATTTACAAGCACACTGAAAATACATTTGTTGTCATGAGTGTGGGGGCAGACGGTAAAGAAGGGACAAAGGATGATATTTTCTGAAGGTTTTGATAATGAAAAGAAGAAAGGCTGTTGTCCTTCTGAGTGGAGGAATTGATTCCTCAACAACCCTTGCAGTTGCAAAATCTGATGGGTATGAACTGTATGCCCTGAGTTTTGACTACAACCAGCGGCATAAGAAAGAGTTAGAATCTGCACGGTTAATCGCTTCAGCCGTGAAGGTTAAAAAACACCTTATCATACATTTTGATCTCAGAGATATCGGGGGTTCAGCCCTTACTTCGGACATGCAAGTACCGAAATCAGTGATACGGAGACGCGGGGAGACGGAGACACAGAGAGATGAACATATCCTCTCCGACTCACCGAGTCACCGGCTCTCCGTTTCAGGGGATATTCCGGTTACTTACGTTCCGGCTCGCAATACGATCTTCCTCTCTTTTGCCCTTGGCTGGGCAGAGGTTCTTGAGGCTGAGGATATCTTCATAGGGGCAAATGCCATAGACTATAGCGGTTATCCTGACTGCAGGCCAGAATACCTCTGGGCCTTTGAGAAGATGGCAAATCTTGCAACGAAGGCATCTGTCGAGGGTAAGTTGAGGTTCGCGATAAAGGCACCTCTCATATTAATGAAGAAATCTGAGATAATGAAAAAGGGCATTGAACTCGGTCTTGATTATTCACTGACGTGGAGTTGCTATGATCCCCAACCTGCTACTACAAGAGTTCAAAGTTCTAAGTTCAAAGTTCAAAGTTACAAAGAAAAGAACTCCAAACTCCGAACTTCAGACTCCGAACTAATCCCCTGTGGTTTATGTGATAGCTGTGTAATCAGGGCAGAAGGATTCAGAGAGGCAGGGTTAAAGGATCCTTTACTCGAGCATAAAGGTACCCGGGTATGAAATTTCCCTTAAAGCCACCCATAAGACTCAGAGGCCATCACCTCATATGTCTACACTTCTTCAGTGGAGAGGGTTATGATTCTGAATTTGTGGAGAACCTCAGGAAGATCTTAGAAAAGGCTGAGTCTGGTGAAGAAATAGAAATTTGTTCAGGTGCTGATGATATCTGCAAGAAGTGTCCCCATCTCAAAGGGGAGAGGTGTCTTCATGATGAAGATGTTGATGGTGAAATAAGAGAGATGGACAGAAGAGCAATAAAATTGCTAAGATTGAGCGCGCATAGAAGAGTAAAATGGCTGAAGATAAAAGATGAGATCCCGGCTGTAATGCATGAATGGTCAAAAGACTACTGCAAAACATGTAGCTGGAGAAGTGCCTGTGAGGCGACTTTTACTGACTCTCTGACATATCAAAAAAGTGTATGAATGAAGCTTTCTCGGTTATGAAAATACTGCAGATAGACTTTGATGAAATCCAGAAGGCAATGGAAGATGTTGTGAGGGATTCCTTTGACTACTTCCTTGACCTTCATACTGGGAAGGTTGTAGCCCTCTCTGAGGATATCATGAGTGAGGTTGGAGCAAGACTCTATGAAGGTGATTTCGATGAGATAGGAGATAATGTGGAATATGTAGAATTTTCTGAAGAACCCAACCTGCCTTGTTGGATGGAAGATGAAGTTGAGCTGGTGCTGGAGGTCCTTCTCGATGGAAATGGCAGATATGCCCATATTCCTGAGAGGTACTCCATAGAGGCACATCAGGTCATGATCGAATTTTTAGAGACCGTTGAAGATCCTGTTCTGAAAGGAGAACTTACTAACGCCCTTAATGGAAAAGGTGCTTTCAGGAGATTTAAGAATGTCCTCATCAGTTACCCAAAGGAGAGGAAAAGATGGCATGGATACAATGCAAAGGCTATGAAAAAGGTAATTGTAGAATGGCTGAAGTCTTTAGGGATAGAACCTGTGCACATTTACCAGGAGAAGAAAGAAAGGGGGGCAGACTATGTCAGAGAAGCTGAGTTATGAAGAGTTTATCAGAAGGGCAATCGTAAGTTTAAGGAAGGAGGGATACAAGGGAATTCATTCTGTGTATTCTGGTTTTAATAGTGCCTTCAAGAAATATTTTAATGGTGAAAATCCCGTCGACGTCACTAACAGATTAGCTCAGGAAGGAAAAATCGTGATAAGGCCGGTTAAAGGTGGGGTGATGCTCTATCTTCCTGAAGAAGTATCCCTTTTAAGAGATTCTGCCGATGAAGCATTGAGAAAAATGGGGCTGTAAAAATATAATCAGTTTGCAACTTTGGTTTTAAAAAAACTTCAAACTTCTTCTCGATTGACTTTAGCAGAAATCTGTAGTAAAACATAGAAACTTTTCCTCCCTTATTTTGAAGAGAATGCTTATGCAATTTCTTGACAAAGAGTACCGTATTGGTTTAAATACATCCTCGGAGTATTTTGTTTTGGATACTCATTATGCCAATAAAAGTTGCCATAGGTTGTTATAGTTACCTTTTTGGAGAAGGCATTAAGAGACTTCTCGAAGATGAGAGAGAGATAGATGTTATTGGGATATTCAATGAAGGGACAGACTTTAATGAGATATTAAAGATCAAACCTGATGTTGCTCTACTTGACTTTAATATTTTTCGGGACCTTCCTGAAGATTTTGCTAATGAAACCCCAATAAAAATTCTTATTATAGGCAATAAGACACTTTATTCTGCATCGGATAGGAGGATAGCTGACTTGGTCTCGAAGGGAGTAGCTGGTATTCTTCCCCCTGGTGCTGATTCATATCTTCTCAAGAAAGCAACAAAGGCAATCTCCTCAGGCGAGCTGTGGTTAGACCGCAAAACGATGAGGAACATTCTTTCTTACGAGAGTTTTTCAAAGAGAGAGGTCAAGCTTACGGAAGCTGAAAAAGAGATAGTCTCCCTCATTTGCCAGGGATACAGGAACAAGGAGATTGCACTGAAGCTTCGTGTCAGCGAGCAGACGGTGAAGTCCCACTGTAATCGAATTTATAAAAAGGTTGGTGTCTCAGATAGACTTCAGCTGGCTATCTATGTTTATAAACTGTGGCCTGATTGGAGTCATTCAAGGGTTTTAAATAGGTAAAAGTATAAAACTCAATCGATAGACAAGAGAGGAGGTACAGGATGTTGCGGATTCCCTGTCCAAAGTGCCACAAGACTTCATACACCTCTGATGTAGAGTCTTTTTGCTCATGTACCTATTGTGGATTTATATTCAGCGGGAAATACGGCCCCGATAGGAGGCAAGAATCTCGTATAGGAAAATTAATTCCCTGTGTCCTTTCTTATCAGGATCGGGGTTTTGAAGCGCGTACATTTGACCTTTCTGAAAAGGGGGTGGGCATAAAGATATCTGGAGGACCACCTCTAACAATAGGGGATGTTTTAAATCTCACCATCGGAGACCTCTCCATAAAGGCAAAGATTATGTGGGTAAGAAGACTCTCTGATGGAGCCCTGGCTGGCCTTCAGAGATTACATTAGGTTAATGCGTATTTATATAAAAGTTTTAAACGGTTCTTTCCTTTAAATAATCCTTCCTTGGGATAAGATATCTAACTTTAGTTTTAAAAAATTCAAACCTTTTCCTAATTGACAAACCCCTTCCTGAAAATTAACATTGTTTTAAGAATGGCGAGAGCCTTTATGAGAGGCTCAAAGAAGCCTGAACACGGACTCGAATGAGGAATAAATGTTTACATCAGAGGCCGAGCAATTTATGGTAGCGATCAAAAGCTTCGCTCGGTTTCTTTACACCAGAATCTATCCTTTTGTTCACAATCTGTTACGATTGATAAGGCCAAGCAGATTCTCTCGAACCTGTACCGTTTATGCAGTTCCCTCAGGAACTCCTCCCTTTCTTCCGAACTGCTTCTATCCCAGGACTCTGTTATCAGATTCATCTTTTCCCCCATTTTATTACACCAACACTACTTATCTCTTGCAAAAATCATTCCAATGTGGTAATGTTTATCAATCAACTTGTTGCATTAAATCAAATAACCAATTCCCACTCAAGTTCTTAAGAAGTCTGATTGACTTATTATTATTTATTATATATTATATAAATTATAAAAACGCTTCTCCCTCGAAGAGAAACTACTATGCCTTCACAGAATTCGAATAGAGTTCGTTTTGCTTTCAGTGTCGATAAAGAGCTGAGAATTAACTCTTGGAATGGAGAGTTAGAGAAAATTTATGGGAAATCCCTTAACGAGGTTCAAGGGATACCATATTATGAGGTAATTCCAAGGATTAATAAAGGAAATAAAGATGCAGTTATAGAGGCATTAAAGCATGGGAAACCGGTTATACTAAACGAATATCATGCCGCATGTCTTTGCGGAGAAGTAAAAGGAACTATTCGTGTTTCCCCTCTCAAAGATACTACAGGCAAAATCAGTGGGGCGAATGTCGTCATTAGCGCACACCCGAGTTGTATAGTTTGGAAGAAGCTTATACAGTCACAAAGATTGCTTGATATCGGTAAGATTGCGGCAACCTTCGCTCACGGCGTGAGAAATCCACTGAATGCAATAAAGGGGGCTGTGGTGTATCTCAGAGAAAAATATGCCAATGAGAAGAAACTCATTGAATTTACAAAGATAATAGAGGAAGAGATCTTACGGCTCGATAACTTCATCGCTAAGTTTCTAAGTACATCTATTTCAGAGAAAGGTTTATCTGAAACAGACATAAATGTACTCTTGAAAAAGATCGAAGTTTTAACATCCTTGCAAACACAATCTCGTAAAATTGATACCATTTTTGAATATGGTAACACCTATCCAGTGACGATAAATTCTTTACACCTTGAACATGCAATTCTGAATGTTCTCAACAATGCCATAGAGGCTATGCCTTCAGGTGGGAGACTTATGGTAAAAACTCAGTCTGAATTTCGTTATGGTATCGAATTTGCAACAGTTGAGGTTTCAGATACTGGTCCTGGAATAGCTGTGAGTAGGAGTGCTGATATGATTGCATCCTCTAAAGTTAAAGGAAAAGGTTTAGGATTATTCATTACCCGGGAAATCCTCCGATCCTGTGGAGGTCATCTTGAGATAAAAAGTCAGAGGGGATTGGGCACAACGGCAAAGTTGTACGTCCCCATAAATAAAAATGGTTGATACAAATAACGGAAAAGTTTTAGTCGTTGATGATGAGCCGAATGCTACGAAGGTATTATCTGCGATTCTTTCAGATGCGGGTTATAATGTCGTTGAATCCTCAAATGGGGAAAAGGCTATCAAAATAATCTCCAAAAAGGACATAGATGTTGTTGTCACGGATCTCAAAATGCCAGGGAAGGATGGAATGCAATTATTCGATTATATTATTGAAAATTATCCTGATATCCCTGTTATTTTTCTTACAGCCTATGGAACGGTTGAGTCTGCTGTAAATGCAATGACACGGGGTGCCTTTCATTATTTTATTAAACCTCCCGATTATTTACAACTCAAGAGCATTATTGCAAAGGCATTACAGCAACGCACATTAAAAAAGGAACTTGAAATCCTGAAGCAAAGGCTTTCAGGTGAAGAAGACCATATCCGTATTATCGGGAACACTCCCCAGATGCTCAAAATATTTGACGCTGTTGAGGCGGTAAAGGACTCAGCAAGTAGTGTCCTCGTTTACGGTGAAACAGGTACAGGAAAGGAATTAATTGCGAAGGCCCTCCATTATAGCAGTGCAAGAAGAGACAAGCCTTTTATCGCGGTGAACTGTGCTGCCATCCCGAGAGAACTTATGGAGTCAGAACTTTTCGGTTTTGAAAAAGGTGCGTTCACTGGCGCTGTTTCAAGAAGGATCGGGAAGATTGAAGAAGCTTCTGGTGGTTCACTCTTTTTTGATGAGATAGGCGAACTTGATCTCGGGCTTCAGGCAAAACTTCTGCGTGTTCTTCAGGAAAATGAGATCGAGCGACTCGGTAGCAACAAAAAGATAAAGGTATATTTCCGGCTTATATCCTCCACCAATCGTGACCTCAAAAAGGTGGTTGAGTCCAATAATTTCAGAGAAGATCTCTTTTACAGAATAAACGTTATACAGTTAAATTTGCCACCTCTGAGAGAAAGGGCCCCTGACATTCCCCTTCTCGTAGCAGAATTTGTTAAGGAATTCTGTATAAGGGAAAAGAAAGCGCTTACGATATCAGACGAAGTAATGAAGATATTACAGAGCTACCACTGGCCCGGAAATATAAGGCAGCTCAAAAATGTTATCGAGAGAGCAGTTGTTCTGGCAAAGGGACGCATGGTCACCATAAAAGAATTGCCTGAGGAATTTCTGTCCCAGCAGGAACAAATTGAGACCCTTTCGAAGAAGACCTTGAAGGATCTGGAAGCCCAGGCAATCAAGGATGCGCTCCGGGAATGTAAAGGCAATAAGTCGAAGGCCGCCAAAGTGCTCGGGATATCAAGAAAGGCATTTTATAAGAGGCTCAGGGAGTTCCAGCTTTTCTAAAATGTTTCCATTGGATACAAATATCTAAAAACAATTGTATACATAAGACACATCAATTTCTCTTTAATTCATCCTAAGAACATATTTTACCAACATATTTTTAAGAAAAAACTGAAGTAGTTTTTCCTATGCGCGGGTCTTTTAAGTTAACATTATAAATAATAATTATATTTATTATTTAATTTTCATGCCTTTTTAGTAATTTGTAAGACGAATACTGACAAATAAATACGTTAAAGTCTTACATACTACCGTTTCCTCTTATATTATAATTGTATAATTCATCACAAAGTAGTATCTTTATAATTGGTACAAACATTGCTATGTATTAATAGCTAATGGAATGGTTTGCTTTATACGTTAAATCAAGGCACGAGTTTTTCACGAATAATGAATTGCGGAAGAAAGGAATCGAGACTTTTCTGCCCGCTGTCAAGAAATGGAGACAGTGGAAGGACAGGAAAAAACTCGTTGATTTCCCGCTTTTCCCCGGCTACCTTTTTGTTCACATCTACCCGAATCCAGAAAGGCTTTTGGATGTGCTCAAGACAAAAGGAGCTGTGGACCTTCTTTCTACAGAATTAACCCGCCCTACTCCGGTATCGTCCGAGGAGATACATTCCTTGAGACTTTTAATCGAAAGCGGAAAGGAGCTTGATATCTATCCACATCTTAAGGAGGGGATAGGGGTGAGAGTGAGGAGAGGACTTTTTAAAGGTGCAGAAGGGATTCT
>DASPRG010000169.1:0-26285 GCA_035624555.1 Thermodesulfovibrionales bacterium | reverse complement strand
ACCCTTTACGGTCTTCACGACAAGGCTATCATCCTCAGGCAGCATAAGGGATCCCTTTTCTGCATTTGAAAGTTCCATGGCTTTGTACAAAATTGTTTCACAAAGGGCTTTATGGTTATGAAGGTGAGGGATAAGTTTTGTTACTGCTATATTTAAAACGTCAATGTCAGTCACACATTGCTCATATGCATTTTGAACAGTAAGGCTCTCAAGGACAAGAGTCACAAGTTTGCAGAACTCTAAAATACTATGAGATTCCTCTTCTGAAATGATGGAATTATAAAGAACTACCAAACTATGGATTTTCTCCTTGTAAGAAAGAGGGAAAACGTGCATTGAGGTTATGTCATTTAAAAAACCGAGCCTCATAATTTTCATAACATCATTCGTGAACACCGGTATGAACTCTTTTGTAGACAGAGAAAGCAGCGGATGGTCGTCTTCCAGACAGAGATGCTTTACGTCATTTCTTAACCTCCCTGATGCCATAAGGGTCTTAAATACATTTTTTCCATTCACCATAATAGAGATGGTGTCAACATCAAAAAGCAACAGGATTGTATCAAGCACGAGGGAATAGATTTTTTCTGTCGAAGCAGGCAATTGAATACTTGAGAGGACATCTGTGATGATGTTAGCCGACTTAAACCTTTTATAGTTCATTTTTTTAGCATGGTCACACCTTAGGAAAGCTTCGATCAGGTATTTTATATGTACTGCCATCCTAAGAACTGTTGAGTAATCTTTTACTTTCAATGTCTCATCCCCCAATTCAGGGTGCGATGTTGAAACATCAAAACGCTCTTCATTTTTAGGCAAAAAGTCTTCAAATTCAGCCCTTGAAAGGTAAAATGCATTGCTGACAAGAACGAGTTTGAAATTGTCGGCGTAAACAGGAATAAAAAGGTAGTATCCCTTGGCATGCCCTTTAAATAAAAATGGGTCCCTTCTAATGACAGCCTTTACAACCCCTTCACAAATAAATGCTTCATTTTCCTTACTCTCCGAGGTATACGATTTTCTGTAAGCAGTCAACCTTTTTTCACTCTTTGGAGGCATCAATAAAACGCCATTACCATCATAGATCGAAAAGGATAGGTCAGCTATCACTGAAAGGAAATCCAGAATATAAGACAATAACTGCGTATCGATAAGTTTAGTGCGAGGCATTCAGTTTCTAATAGTAATATCTCTTAGAAATCTAAGGGTCTATCACAAACGGTATTACCCCAAGTCAGCAATAACCATTGCAAGTATCGATTGTGCCTGTTATTGTCGCAAGCTATTTCTCAAAGATGAAATTGCTTCGTTTAACTCGCAATGACATTTCCTATCACTGGATATGGGATCTATTTAGCCTGTTACCCCTGTCAGATTTTTTAACTCTTGTAATCTGTCATTTGTTTCCTTATTCAACTTCTTGATCGCTTCCAATCTCTCGCCCATTTCCATAAGAAGATAACTGACTGAGCTATTCTTTACCTCCTCCAGTAACCCATGTTTTGATATGACACTAAACACATCAAAAAATGTTTCTACACATGCTATATGCTTATTCATCTCATTATACCGATCCATGTCCTCCATATTTCCCTCCTTTGTTCCAAAAATATTTTCGATTATATCGTAATGTCTACTTAATGTTTTTTCGGATTGGACAAATTAATTTACTTCGACCACGAATCAAAAATCAAGACATTTCTGTTTATCCACATGTAACATTCTCAATTGTTTGTTTTTCATATCTCACTTACACTTTTTCACAAAAATTTTCGAATGAGGCTTCATATGTACCTCAATCTACCCTTACGTTTCTGGTTCTTCGAGTTAATGGATATAGAAGGTTTATTGTCAGGACACCGGAAGAGTTTGCAAAAAGTCATAGTGATTCTTATCACGGAAAAAGAGGTGTCTGCATGGAAAAATTATTGGACAAATGCAGGGAAATCTGTAATAATTTCGTGTGAGATAAGATGAAAAGGGAAATATTCATTTACGACGATGACAGAGAAGTTCTGAAATTTCTGAAGTCCTTCTTTAGAGGAAGGAATGATTATACAGCCCGCTTTATCAATAAAAAAGGTGAAGAGGGCTTAAAGAGAGAACTGGAAAAGAAAAAACCTGCTGCCCTTATTATTGGTAGCCCCAACGCCCTTGAGTGCATAAAGCCTTCAGAGAGTGAATTCCCTGTAATAGTCTTGATATCGCCCGGTAATACAATTAACGGGATTCGTTCTGTCGTCAAATCAGGTGTGGAGTATTATTTACTTGCTCCTTTTTATAAGGAAGACCTTGAAGACAGACTAAGGGTTGCGATAAAGAGAAAGAGCTGGTTGGAGACCCTACATAAGGAAAATAAAGATCTCGAGGCCCTTATCGAACTTACACACTTTATTACATCAACCCTTGACCCGCGAAAGGCACTCTATCTCGTGGTGAAAAAATTATCAGAGATAATACATGTCACGAGATGTTCAATAATCAGCATAGATGCTAAAGATAAGAGATACGCAAATGTCGTCTCAACCTTTGAAGATCCTAACATCACAAATATCAGGCTTGATCTCCAGAAATATCCTGAGATAAGGAAAGCCTTATCCCTTAAAAAATCAGTACTGGTAAAAGATGCACTGAAAGACCCAATGATGGAAGAGGTAAAGGATATCATAGAGCCTATGGGCATTCGTTCTATTATGGTGATACCGGTAATCTTCCATGATGAGGTAATAGGTACATTATTGCTGAATATAGCAAAGGCAGAACGAACCTTTTCAGAAAGGGAGAGAAAGCTTTGTACGGCTATAGCCAGTGCATCAGCAAACACCCTTTACAATGCCTTCCTGTATGACAATCTTGCAAGAGAAAAGAGAGATCTCGAAAGGCTTGCGATAACTGACTACCTGACAGGAATCTACAATGTGAGATATTTCTATAACAGACTTGATGAGGAATTCAGCAGGGCTGAAAGACACAGGATGCCTTTATGTTGCATGATGTTCGATATCGACAATTTCAAAAAAATAAATGATACGTATGGTCACAGAGTAGGAGACATAATCCTCAGAGAATTCGCACAGCTCGTGAAAGAACATACAAGAAAATCTGATATCTTTGCAAGATATGGTGGTGAAGAGTTCATCATGCTCCTGCCTCAGACATCTCTATCTGGCTCCTTAGCGGAGGCAGAACGGTTAAGTAAGATAGTAAAGAAATATCAGTTTTATGCCCTCAAAGATGGAGAAAAAATTACCGTGAGTGTGGGAATAGCCTGCAGTTCTGATACAAGGATCAAAAACCCTGATAACCTCATTACTTTTGCTGACGATGCCCTCTTTACTGCTAAGAAAAAGGGGCGAGATCAGATTGCCATAAATCCTTCCCTGTAATTAATACCCAATAACCAAATTACAATAACCCAACCAAAAACCTTTATAAGCATTTGGCTCACAAAGTGGCAAAAAAATGGATACCTCCCCCACCTCTTCCCTTAAGAATAAGGCGGGGTGTTTGATTATTTGAGCTTGTAGACACGACAAAACTCATCATCAGGTATCTGCTAAAATAGATGATGGACGTAATTACCTCTCACATCAATGCTGATTTTGATTCTCTCGCTTCGATGGTAGCTGCCAATAAACTGTATCCTGGAGCAAAGATGGTCTTTCCAGGTTCTCAGGAAAAAAAACTGAGAGATTTCATGGAGGCTTTTCACCCTGTAGAGATAAAGCGGATAAAGGACATTAACCTTTCAAAGGTTACACGGCTCATTATTGTGGATACAAAAATACCGAGCAGGATAGGTCCTTTTGCAGAACTACTTTCGCAGAAAGGAATAAAGATACACATCTATGATCACCATCCATTCAATAAAGGCGATATAAGGG
Source organism: Thermodesulfovibrionales bacterium (assembly GCA_035624555.1). Classification (GTDB taxonomy): domain Bacteria; phylum Nitrospirota; class Thermodesulfovibrionia; order Thermodesulfovibrionales; family SM23-35; genus DASPRG01. Next base: position 22,401 of record DASPRG010000169.1, on the reverse strand, counting down.
GAGATATAGAGAAGATCGAAAATGTCGGGGCTACAGCAACCATCTTTACAGAGATACTGAAAACCAGAAAAATACATCTGACGCCAATGGAGGCCACGATACTCGCCTTAGGCATATATGAAGAGACAGGGTGTCTGCTTTTTCCTTCTACGACAGAAAGGGACGTACTTGCTGTTTCATATCTTCTGAGAAGGGGTGCAAACCTTAATATTGTCTCAAGCTTTTTAAAAATGGAATTGAGTATGGAAGAGCTTGACCTCCTGAATGAACTTGTACAGTCATCAAAAGAGATGGTTATAGGAGGGATAAGAATAAAGGTAGCAAAGGCATCTCGTGAAAGCTACCTTGGAGATGCAGCCTACTTTGCCCACAGACTGATGGATATCGAAGATATCGATGCTGTGGTGTTACTGTTGAGCCTGGAAGGAAAGATATTGATGGTAGCAAGGAGCAAGGTTCCGGAGCTCGATGTATCAAAGGTGATGAAAGAATTTGGAGGCGGGGGCCATCCTACTGCAGCCTCTGCCACAATTAAAGAAGCATCCCTAGAAGTTCTTGAGGACAGATTAACAGAGTTACTCCGAAATACGGTAAAGCCCTTTAAAGTTGCCTCTGATATCATGACGAGTCATGTTATCACTATCCAGGGAGGCACCTCTATCAAAGATGCAGAGGCAATGATGACTCGTTATGGTGTCAACGTCCTGCCAGTCTTGAAAGAGGAAAAGTATACTGGCCTCATATCGCGAGAGATCGTGGAAAAGGCCCTTTTCCATGGTTTTGGAAAAAGCAGGTCAATCGATTTTACTACAATAGATGCTATAACCGTTGGCCCAAACGCACCGATTAGAGAGATAGAAACTTTAATGATAGAACAAAACCAGAGGTTTATGCCTGTTTTAGAGAATGGCAGAATTATCGGTGCAATCACAAGGACAGACTTGTTGAGGACCCTTTATGAGGAGTTCCTCAGGCGCAGAAAGATAGAAAAAACTGTGATAAAAGAGAAATCGTCTATGGGGAGAAGCCTTTCTTCTTTACTGAAGGACAGGTTTCCTTCAGAGATTTATAACATTCTTAAGCTTTCTGGTGAGGTTGCGGAGGAAGCAGGTTTTAATGCCTATCTCGTTGGAGGGACAGTAAGGGATCTTTTGAGGGGCGAGGAAAATCTTGATATAGATATTGTTATTGAGGGTGAAGGGATTCCCTTTGCAAAGGCATTAGGTGAACAACTAGGCGCACGGATAAAAACACACCAGAAGTTTAATACCGCCCAGGTAATTACGGATAAAGTAAAACTTGATATTGCAACAGCCAGAACTGAATACTATGAGTCACCCGCAGCCCTTCCAAAGGTCGAGACTTCATCAATTAAGAAAGACCTATACAGAAGAGACTTTACCATCAACACCTTAGCAATAAAATTAAATCCAAAGGACTTCGGGCTACTGATAGATTTTTTTGGTGGTCAGCGTGATTTACGAGAAAAATCGGTCAGGGTTCTCCATAACCTGAGTTTTATTGAAGACCCGACAAGGGTGTTCAGGGCAATCAGGTTTTCAGAAAGGTTCGGGTTTCGAATCAGTAAACATACAGAGAATCTTATAAAATCAACAATAAAGATGAACCTCTTTGAAAGGCTCTCAGGACCGAGATTGTATGAAGAGCTCCTGCTCCTGTTTCAAGAGACTGAACCGAGCAGGACACTCAAGAGACTTTCAGATCTCGGCCTCTCAAAGGTTATATACCAAAACCTCATATTCAATGAGGAACTTGAGATAACCATGAAATCAATGCATGAGACCCTCTCATGGTTTAATCTGCTTTTCCTTGAAGAAAAGACCGACAGGGGAATTTTGTATCTCATGGCCATGTTGTCAGGATTGCAGGATGAAGAGGTGAAGGCCACCATAGAAAGATTATCACCACCTCCAAAGATCAAGGATATGATTATCAAAGGTATACCGCTTGCAAGGGAAGTTCTGAAAAGACTACCACTTGATGATCCCGTGGAAACATATAACCTCCTGAGCAAACTCAAGCTCGAAACAATTCTGCTATCAATGGCAATTAGCAAGGATAGGCAGAAACAGAAGGTAATATCCCAGTATCTGACAGAGTTACGAAAAGTGAAAACAACGCTCACGGGAAAAGACCTTAAAAATATGGGTGTTAGACCTGGGCCTATCTATTCGAGAATTCTCAGAGAACTCCTCGAAGAAAGACTGAGAGGACATCTCAAGTCGCGGGAAGACGAGGAGAGACTCGTAAGATCTCTCGCAACAAAGCCTGCAGAGAAATAATCTCTTTCCCTTATTTCCTAAGAGATTTACCAATCCTTCTTTCTATCGATCTTACCTTCTCTTCTATTCTGTTTGGCTTTCCCTTCCTGTCGTCGATGATAATCGTTGTCAGTGTCCTCTCACCGGTTTTCATGACAGCCCCATGGCATTTTTTTATAAGCTTCATTATTTCATCCCATTCACCTTCGATAACAGTGCCCATGGGATTAATTTTATAAGGAAGCCCACTTGCATCAATGATCTTTAATACTTCAGCAAGCTTGTCACCGATACTGCTGCCAATACCAATAGGAATAACGCTGAGCTCGACAAGCATAACCCCTCCTTTCTTCATTATTCTAATGTGTGTTTACACGATCCGGTTAGCAAAAAGGTATAGACAAGAAAAGGGGCGTTATGCCCCCTTTCCTTATTCTTAATTCTTAAGATAAATTACACAAAGTTTATCGTACTGCGTCTTTAAGTGCTTTGCCAGATGTAAACTTCGGTATCTTCGCAGCAGGTATTGTGATAACATCGCCGGTCCTGGGATTACGGCCTTTCCTGGATTTCCTTTTCACAACTAAGAAAGTCCCAAATCCAACGAGGGTAACCTTTTGTCCTTTCTTTAAGGCTCCCTTTATGGAGTTTAACGTGGTATCCAGCGCCTTCGAGGCATCTACCTTACTTAATCCTGCGCCTGAGGCAACCTTGTCGATGAGCTCTGCTTTTGTCATCCCTATTCCCCCCTTTCATATACAAGTTTTTAAGAAGTTGAGATTAACAGTATCAAGAAGAAATCCTTTTGTCAAGCCAAAAATTCAATCTCCTTGTAGAAAAGTTCATGCCAGTTTATGGTTTACTCTGGTATCCAATGAAAAATGGATATTTGTGAAATCTTCCTTTCTTAAAAAGAGAGAGAGCAAACATCTCCATTCTCTATCTGATCTCTCAAAGTCTCTATACCATGCTCATGCAATTCGAAAAGAAGGAATAAAAAGTTATCAATATATAGTTATCCAACTCTATCTGATATACAGTATATAGGATTTGAAATTTTTTACTTGACATTCGTTTTTTATCTCTACTATATTGTGGTGGAAAGTGGTAGAAAGTGGAGGGAAATTTTGCCGTCTTTCTCCGGAAAATACTACTATAGTGTAGACCTAAAAGGAAGAATTATCATTCCCGCTCCTTTCAGAGAAATCATTGCAAGTAATTATAGCACAAAACTTTATATTACAAATGCTCCCTTTGATCGCTGCCTTTATATCTACCCTCTCGAAGAGTGGAACAGGCTTCAGGAACAAGTGCGGCAAAAACCAAGATCCGACGAAGCTGTCAGATTTTTTATGAGAAGGGTTATTGCCTCTGCCGCTGAGGTAGAGATGGATAAACAGGGTAGGATCCTCGTCCCGTCAGCGCATAGAGAAGATGCAAACATAAATAGTGATGTTGCTATCGTGGGTCAGATAGAGAGAATTGAGCTCTGGGACAGAAGTGAATGGGATAAACTTTCTGATCCAAAAGCGATAGACAGGAAATCTGTCGAAGAGAGACTAACAGCCTACGGTATTTAAAGACAAGAATGGAGATTGACTGTGGAGATTGTTCATCTCCCGGTTATGGTAAAAGAGGCAATTAAGGTTCTTAACCCGATACCGGGTGGAATATATATAGATGCAACGATTGGGCCCGGGGGACACGCAGAAGAGATATTAAAGCTGATCGGCTCAGAGGGTAAGCTTGTAGGCATTGATCGGGACGATGAGGCCTTGAGAGTAGCCCGAAAGAAATTGTTCAATGAAAGGCTGATTCTCAAGAAAGGGAATTTTTCAGATATGGAAAATTTGCTCCATAGGGATGGAATCTCAGAAGTCGACGGTATTCTTTTCGACCTCGGTGTTTCCATGATGCAGATGAAAGATCCTGAGAGGGGATTGAGTTTCACCTCTGATAAGCGTCTGGACATGAGAATGGATAGGGAACAAGAGTTATCTGCATGGGACATCGTAAACAGATATCCTGAGAAGGACCTTGAGAAAATACTCCGAGAATTCGGCGAAGAACGTTTATCGAGAAAGATATCAGAGGCGATAGTCAGAAAGAGGAGGATAAAACCAATTGATACCTGTTCTGAACTTTCAGGGATTGTAGAAAGATTATACAGGAGAAGAGGAAGAGTTCATCCTGCAACAAAGACATTCCAAGCATTACGGATAGAGGTGAATAATGAGCTTGACGAACTGAGGAGAGGGCTTGATTCTTCTTTAAGGCTTCTGAAAAAGGGTGGAAGGTTGTGCACCATCTCCTACCATTCACTCGAAGACAGGATAGTAAAACATTTTATGGCCCAGAGTTCAAAAAGGGGATTACTCAGGGTGATGACAAAAAAACCTATGCCTCCAGGATCTGAAGAACTCAGATCAAATCCTTCTTCAAGGAGTGCGAAACTCAGGGCAGCGGAGAAGATATGATTCGATTAGGTAGAAAGAAAAGCATGATGTCTCTCATTGTTAAGCCCTTGTGTATTGCTCTTTTACTTGCTGGTCAGTTCAGTCTTATATGGCTCAAGTCAAATGTTCTTACCTTGGAATACAAAATCGGTATCCTTGAAAAGACGAAAGCTGAGCATATTAAAGAGAGAAGGTTACTGCTTGCTGATAAGGCAGGCCTTCAATCTCTGGAAAAACTGGAAGCATCCTCAATGGAAAACAATGGCTTTGTCTTTCCTGACAGAGTCAGGGTAATCCATATAAAGAGACAGAGGGGGTCCCTGCCCCATAAAGCATCTCTCGAGAAAAAACAATTGGCTGGACCCTAATTGTGGTGAGGTGAAAGGCTTTGAATAAAAAACGGTGGGTCATCCTGAATACGATAATCATTTTTAGTTTTTTTGCATTATTTCTGCGTTTAACAGATTTAATGATCCTCAACCACAAGCTGCTTTCAGAGAAGGCCAAACAGCAACATATAAAGGTTGAAGACATACAGGTGAGAAGGGGAATAATATTTGATAGGGATGGAAGACAACTCGCATTGAACCTCGAACTGGAATCTCTCTATTGTGAACCTGAGAACTTTCACCTTGATAACGAGAACATAAGGAAACTCTCTTTTGCTCTGGCAAAGGAACCAGAGGTTATTCTCGCGAAGATACCAGAAGAAGGGAAATTTGTATGGATTGAAAGAAAACTTGAGCCTGATATTGCAGAGAGGATAAAAGACCTTAATATTAAAGGTCTGGGTTTTATGAATGAGGCAAAAAGGGTTTATCCGAAAGGAAAACTTGCTTCACACATACTTGGCTCTGTTGGAGTTGATAACCAGGCCCTCGAAGGGGTCGAACTCCAATTTGACCGGTATCTAAAAACAAGGGGTGGCAAGGTATTTTCTGAAAGAGATGCAGGTGGAAGAACACTTTCATCAGGAGTAAACAAAGAAGCAAAGGGCAATAATATTGTACTCACTATCGATGAAGGGCTACAGGGTATTGTAGAAAAGGAGATAGAGAAAGCAATGGTAAAATGGAAGGCTGCTGCAGCATCAGCCATTATGATGGATCCTTTTACCGGCGAGATCCTTGCCCTCGCTAACAGGCCCTCGTATGACCCTAACAACACGGGAAAGGCTAAAGACTTCGAGAAGAGAAACAGGGCTATAACTGATTGCTATGAACCTGGTTCTACATTCAAAATTGTTGTTGGTATCGGAGCACTTGAGGAAGAAATAGCAACACCTCATTCACTCTTTGATGTCAGCAAAGGAGCTATTGAGGTTGGAAGAAAAACTATTCACGATGTTCACAGATCTGGGGTACTGACATTCAAGGAGGTTATCCAGAAGTCCTCCAATGTAGGTGCTATTATGATTGGCATGAAGCTCGGAAAGGAAAGGATATATAAGTACGCAAAACTGTTGGGAGTTGGTGAAAAAACAGGGATAGACTTACCAGGTGAGGTCTCTGGATGGATACACCCACCCGAGCTATGGTCAGGGACATCTATTGGTGCGATACCAATTGGTCAAGAAGTTGCAGTGACACCACTTCAGATATTACGAGCCTACTCTGCAATTGCAAATGGAGGATTCCTCGTAAGGCCTCATGTCGTATCTGAAATAATCTCCCCTGAAGGCCAGACTCTTTTTTCGTCCATAGATAGCGAAAGGAAACGCATACTTTCTTCAAAGACTGCCGAGATATTTAGAGAAATCCTCAAGAGTGTGGTAGAAGGAGGGACTGGCGAAAAAGCTTCCATTGAGGGAGATGAGGTTGCAGGCAAGACAGGGACAGCCCAGATGATAGATCCGAAGACAAAAAGATATTCGAGAGAAAAATATGTCAGCTCCTTTATTGGGTTTGTACCTGCTGATAAACCGAGGTTTGCACTCATAGTTGTTGTTTATGAACCCAAAGGCCAAATTTACGGAGGGGTAGTAGCTTCACCTGTTTTCAGGGATATTGCAAACCAAGCTCTATCATATCTCAATATACCGAGGAGAGATATCCCTTACGAGAACACTCTACTGGTAGCGAAATGATCTTGAAAGAACTTCTTCAAGGCTGTGATTTTGTAAACAACTCTCTGTCACTGGATAGAGATGTAAAGGGTGTGGCTTATGATTCACGGAAGGTAAAAGAGGGCTATCTGTTTGTAGCGATAAAGGGTGAAAGGTATGATGGACATGATTTTATCACAGAAGCAATCAAGAAAGGAGCGATCGCAGTAATGGGGGAGAGAGACTTGAGAGACGCAAAGATTGCTTACATCCGCGTCAAAGATAGCAGAAAAGCCCTTGCTTGCATTGCACATAATTTTTACGGAATGCCATCAGAAAATCTTTTCCTCATCGGTATAACAGGTACAAACGGGAAGACAACAACAACGTATATCCTCAAGTCCATACTCGAATCCTGGGGAAAGGACGTTGGCCTGATTGGCACGATACACTACATGGTAAAAGACAGGATCTATCCTGCACCTTTCACAACACCTGAATCTTTAGAGTTCCATGGTCTGTTAAAAGATATGCTCTCTTCCGGTTGCACCCATGTTATTTCAGAGGTATCCTCCCATGCCCTTGAACAGCACAGGGTGGATGAGGCTGTTTTCAAGGTTGCTGTTTTCACCAATCTCACGAGAGACCATCTGGATTTTCATAAAACGATGGAAAGTTATTTCCGGTCAAAAGAGAGATTATTCAGGGAGCTCCTCGACAAGAATGGAACCTCTGTAATAAATCTGGATGACTCCTATGGGAAGAGGTTAGCCTCAGAGTTTGGATCTGCCTCAGGCGGACAAGACTCAGAACCGAGCAGGATACTGACATACGGGCTTGAGGATGCAGCAGATATCGTCGCGAGGGAAATGAATCCATCCTCTGAGGGACTGAGATTTAAGATATCTTTCCGCGGCAGGAGTTACGATGTCGCATCCCCTTTGATAGGTCTGCCTAATGTATACAACATCATGTCTGCAGCTGGCGTATCAATCTCCCTGGGAGTCCCGTGGCAGATAATCCTTGAAGGCATAAGAAAGACTGATGGTGTTACAGGGAGGTTCGAAAAAATTGACCTTGGTCAAAACTTCCTTTGCCTTATTGACTATGCCCATACAGATGATGCTCTTGATAGGCTGATATGTACAGCAAGGGATATCATAAAAAAGTCATCCGTCAATAGTCATCAGACATTGGTACCAGTGACAAATGACCAATGTCCAATGACCAATGACCAGTTCACTAACTATGAACTAAAGAAAGTGCCACGTATAATTACCGTCTTTGGATGCGGGGGAGACAGAGACCGTGGTAAGAGACCAAAGATGGGTGCTGTAGCAACAAAGCTGAGTGACATTGTTATTCTGACTTCTGATAATCCTCGGTCAGAAGAACCATCCGATATCATCAGGGAGATCGAAGATGGCGCTGTAAGAAGAAACTACATGAAAGAACCCGACAGAAGAGAAGCAATCAGAAAGGCAGTAGATTTAGCATGTGATAGAGATATCGTCCTTATTGCAGGCAAGGGTCATGAGGATTACCAAGAAATCAAAGGCAAGCGGTATCGATTGAATGATAGAGAAATTCTTGAGGAGGCGATTAAAGACAAATTGCGAATTCAGGGAGTGAATGAGCATTGTGGATGCTCGGAAATGAGATTAAAGGGGTTTTGAAAATCGAAGATATCATTGCAGCAACAGGGGGGAAAGTTATCTGTGAAAATGCTCATACCTTCACTGGTGTGTCAATAGATTCAAGATTGATACAAGAAGGCGAGTTATTCATTGCCCTCAAAGGCAAGAGATTTGACGGGCACGATTTTCTTCAAGAGGCATTACAGGTAGGAAGCGGCGCTCTTGTAACATTTCCTCCTGCGGAACTGATAGAGGGGAAAACCATCATCACTGTGGAGGACACACTCAAGGCCCTTCAGGGGATGGCTCATTATATGCGCCTGAAAAGAGCCATTCCTGTCATTGGCATCACAGGATCGAATGGCAAGACAACCACAAAAGAACTCATAGCATCGATCCTGAGCTCTACATACAGGGTACTGAAAAATACAGGTAATCTGAATAATCACATCGGACTTCCCCTGACTTTAACAGGGATAAATGAAAAGGATGAGGCTGCTGTTTTAGAAATGGGTGCAAGTATACCGGGCGATATAAAGGAGTTATGCGAAATAGCAATGCCAGATTATGGTGTTATAACAAATATCAGTCCATCCCACCTCGAGGGTTTTAAGGATATGGAGACCCTGAGGAGGACAAAACTTGAAATTTTGAATTATATTCGTGTGGCTGTTGTGAACGCTGATGATTCCTTCTTGATAGAAGGTATTCAAAACTCAGGGTTCAAAGGGAGAATAGTCAGATACGGGATAGACAATGACGCCGAAATCTATGCGACGAATATCAGGCTTCATGAAAAGGGTTCTACCTTTCTCTTACACATCGGCAAGAACAAATCTGTAGAAGTCAATCCGAAAATATCAGGGAAATTTAATATTTATAATCTCCTCGCAGCTGCCTCTATTGGTCATCTCTTTCATATTGAACTGAGGGATATAAAGAATGTGATAGATTCTTTTAGTAGCATCCCGATGAGATTCGAGATTAAAGAACTCAAGGGCCTTCAAATTATCAGTGATGTATATAACGCAAACCCGGCTTCTATGGAGGAGGCCATAAAAGAACTTGTCAGGCTCAAGAAGAAAAGGGCTATTGCTGTTTTGGGAGATATGCTGGAACTCGGCTCTTATGAATATGATGCCCATAGAAAACTCGTGAGTTGGATGTCAGAACTGCCGATTGACATCTTTGTGGCGATAGGACCCTTGATGTCTTCTGCAGCATCCGAATTCACACGAAAGTTTTATACATTTCGGAATTCTCTCGATGCTCGGGAAATGATTAGGGGTATCTGTAAAGAAGGAGATACCCTTCTGATAAAGGGGTCGAGGGGTATGCGTATGGAACGGGTTCTGGAGACAGAATAAAATGTTATATAGCCTTCTGTACAATTTACATGACTGGTTTTCTCCTCTGAATGTCTTCAGGTACATTACCTTCAGGACCTCCCTCGCAGTGCTTACGGCACTATTGTTTTCTCTTCTCCTGGGACCATGGATTATAGGAAGAATGAAAAGATTCAGTATGACCCAGCAGATTAGGGATGACGGTCCAAAAACCCATATGAACAAGGCAGGCACTCCTACAATGGGCGGGATCCTCATCATTCTGTGCATACTCCTTTCTATTTTTCTGTGGGGAGACCTGAAAAATATGTATGTCTGGGTCATGATTATCTCCCTTGCAGGTTTTGGACTAATCGGTCTTCTCGACGATTATCTCAAGATCATAAGGAAAAATCACAAGGGTCTACGGGCCTTTTACAAGTTCGGCAACCAGATTGTCCTTGCGCTCTTAATAGGCATCTTCCTCTACATGAATCCAAAGGACCCATATGCAGATATCTTAAGTGTTCCCTTTTTTAAGAAATGGCTCTTTGACCTCAGCTTGTTCTATATACCATTCTCAGCAATTGTAATTGTGGGCTCATCCAATGCAGTTAACCTCACAGACGGTATCGATGGACTTGCAATAGGTCTTGTTGCCATTGCCGTCCTTGCCACAGGTGTACTCGTCTACATATCAGGGCATAAGGGATTAGCCCAGTACCTTCAGGTCCTCTATCTCCCAGGCACTGGAGAATTAACCGTTATTTGTGGTGCCATATTTGGTTCTTCCCTTGGGTTTCTTTGGTATAACTCTTATCCAGCTGATATTTTTATGGGTGATGTGGGTTCTCTCGGGCTCGGTGGTTCCCTCGGTACCCTCGCGGTAATAACAAAGCATGAGATAGTCCTTGCAGTAGTAGGAGGAATCTTTGTTATAGAAACAATCTCTGTCATGCTGCAGGTACTATCCTTTAAGCTCACGGGTAAAAGGGTGTTTAAAATGGCACCCATCCATCACCACTTTGAATTAAAAGGATGGCCTGAACCAAAAGTAATTGTAAGGTTCTGGATAATAGGAATGATGCTGGCTTTATTAAGTCTGGCAACACTAAAGGTGAGGTGATCATGAAACAGTCGTTAGTCGTCAGTCTTCAGTCGTCAGTTGTCAAGCAGAAAAAATTATCTTTCATTTTAGTCTTTATCCTTTTCACTTTTCAGTTTTCACTTCCCACCGTCGTACATGCTGATGATTTTAATTCCCGGGCAGCAGTCGTGATGGAGGCATCAACAGAAAGGATCCTTTATGCAAAGAATCCGAATCTCAGGCTTCCTCCGGCAAGTACAACAAAGCTGATGACAGCAATTGTAGCCATAGAAGAGAAAAATCTTTCGGATATTGTAAGGATAAGCAAAAATCCCTCTCTGGTTTCTCCTTCAAAGGCAGGGTTCAAAGAGGGGGATGAGGTAACCATTGAGACACTTCTCTATGCCGCACTCCTGAAGTCTGCAAATGATGCTGCTGTTGCTCTCGCAGAAGCTGTAGCTGGTTCTGAGGAGAACTTTGTCTACCTCATGAACAGAAAGGCAGAAGCTATTGGGCTAAGGGATACTAAATTCATAAATCCTCATGGCCTCCCTGGCCAAGACCAGTATACAACTGCCTTTGATTTGTCGCTCATGATGCGGTATGCCTTGAGATACCCAAAACTGAAAGAAATAATCGGAACTCGTGTGGCAGAGGTCTCGACAGAAAAGGGAAACGGCTTATTTCTCAAGAACACAAACAAACTATTATGGTCTGATGAAGACCTTATAGGAGGAAAAACAGGATATACACGCGCGGCAAGGCACTGTTTTGTATGTGCAGCTGAGCGTGAAAAGGATACAGTAATTGTTGCCCTTCTCGGGAGCCCGAGCAGGGTGAACCTCTGGAAAGAGACAGAGACCCTTATTGATAAGGGGTTTAACATTATGGTCAACAAAGAAGAACCTGTTATCTATTTCACAAAAGCAGATTACGATGTTTACAATGTGAGAAAGGCAACCTATAAGAAAAATTCAAAGGTTCAGGTTAAAAGTTCAAAGCTGAAAGCAAAGACAAAACTGACAAAGAAAAAAAGTGGAACAAATTCCATTGCAAAGAAAAGGAGTAAGACAAAAACACTTGCAAAGACTAAAAAGGGGAAAGATTACAGAGTCCTAGAAAAAAATACAAATGGAAATACAGGGTAAAAGAATTACGGTTGTGGGCCTTGGCAGAAGCGGTATAGGAGCAGCAAATCTGCTTTCCGAACTCGGTGCTGATGTGACGGTGACAGATAGAAAAACAGAAGAGGAACTTATGGATTTTAGAGAAAAACTCAAATCTTCGGTCAGGCTTTCTCTGGGGAGTCATCCTGAAGACTTATTCGTGTCAGCTGATATGATAGTAATCAGCCCTGGAGTTCCCCTCAGTGTTCCACCTTTATTAAAGGCAAGGGAAAAAGGTATTCCCGTCATAGGGGAGCTTGAACTTGTTTACCAGATGGCAAGCAACCAGACACTGCGATTCGTATCTGATAGGTCAGCAGTCAGCAGTCGGATATCGTTTCTTGCTGTTACTGGAACAAATGGCAAATCCACAACAACTACCCTCCTGAATGCAATCCTCAGAAAGGGTGGTTTCAGGACAATCCTCGGGGGCAACATAGGGAATGCCCTGTCCGATGAGATACTGAAAATGGCTAAAAGCCAGTCTACAACCCATGGGAAGTCGGTAATCAACAGTCAAAACACCATTGACTACATTATTGCTGAGGTATCAAGCTTTCAACTCGAAACAATAAAGGACTTCAGACCCAAAGGGGCCGTGATTCTAAATATCACACCTGACCACCTTGACAGATACCATTCAATTGAAGAGTACTCTGAGGCAAAAGCAAGAATATTCGATAACCAGAGGGGAGGAGATTTCCTGCTCCTCAATGCTGATGACCCCAAAACAGTAGAGGTTGCACGAAAAAAGTTAAAGGGTAAACGTAAAAAACCAGATATTTTTTACTTCAGCAGGAAAAAAGAGGTTGAAGGTATCTATTTTAAAGACGGAAGAATCTACTGTAATTTTCCTGACTTGTCACTTATCACTCGCCACTCATCACTCATACATGCTGACGAGATAAAAATCAAAGGAGTTCATAACCTGGAGAATGCCATGGCCGCTTCGGCCATGGCTCTCCTTGCAGGAAGTCCCTTGGAGGCAATAAAGGATTCCCTGAGAGAATTTCCTGGTCTGGAGCATAGACTCGAATTTGTGAGAGAGATAGATGGCATCAGGTACGTTAATGATTCAAAGGGGACGAATGTAGGTGCTGTAGTCAAGTCCCTCGAGAGCTTTAAAGAGCCTGTCATCCTGATTGCAGGAGGCAGAGACAAGGCAGGAGATTTCTCGCCGCTGAGAAGTTTAGTAAAAGAGAGGGTAAAGGCCCTTGTTCTTATCGGTGAAGCCCGCGAGAAGATAAAAAAGGCTCTCGGAGACCTTACTGGGACGTTTATAGCTAAAGACCTGAAAGAGGCAGTACATATATCACGTGGTATCGCAGGAAAAGGGGATGTTGTCCTCCTCTCTCCTGCATGCGCCAGTTTTGATATGTTTTTGGATTTTGAAGACAGAGGAAGACAATTCAAAAAGGTCGTTATGGAGCTGACATGAGGGATAAGGCAATGAGTAAGAAGCAATTAAGCCTTCGATTTTCAGAACTTAACCTGTCATCTGTTAACAGTCCCTCGTCACTTTACCCTACCTATGACAAATTGCTTCTCCTAACCACGTTTGTTCTTGTTGTCTTTGGCGTTCTCATGATATACAGTTCAACCTCTGTCATCACACCAGACCTTGCAAAAAAGGGTGTTAGCGAATTTTATTACTTCAAGAGACATATCGTTACAATCCTCATAGGACTTGGGTGTATGTTTCTTGCCTACAGTCTGAAACCTTCTTTCCTCAAGAAGATAGCCATCCCTCTTCTGATCTTTTCCTTTCTGCTCTTAATACTCGTTTTCGTGCCTGGTATTGGTGTCTCTGCAGGTGGTGCACGGAGATGGATAAGACTCTGGCCTTCAACCTTTCAGCCATCAGAGTTCGTAAAACTTTCTATGGTCATATTCCTTGCACAGCATCTGTCATCAGCTAACTATAGAACTGAAAGCTTTGGATCTTTTATAAAGCCCCTTTCTATTATGATCGCATTCCAGGCTGTTATGCTTATGCAGCCAGACTTCGGAGCTGTTATGAGCCTTGCGTTTCTTACGCTCGCAATGCTCTTTCTATCTGGGACAAGACTCAGATACATTTCCTCCCTCTCTGTATTCGCCCTCCCAGTACTGTATATACTCATTAGGGAACCTTACCGCCTCAGGAGAGTCATATCCTTTCTTGATCCCTGGAAGGATCCTCAGGGCAGTGGCTTTCAGCTTGTGCAGTCTTTTATAGCCTTTGGCAGCGGGGGCATCACCGGTGTTGGCATCGGTGGCTCAATGCAGAAATTGTCTTACCTGCCAGAGTCACATACAGATTTTATCTTTTCTATTATCGGTGAAGAGTTCGGTTTTATAGGCGTCTCAGTTGTAACTGCCCTTTTTCTGCTCATTTTTATCAGAGGGATATCGATAGCAAATAAAACAAAGGACAGATTCGCCTATTACCTATCTGTTGGACTCACCCTGATGGTCTCACTTCAGGCTCTTATCAACTTCGCTGTTGCTACCGGCATGGTTCCTACAAAGGGCTTACCTCTGCCCTTTATCAGTTATGGAGGTTCATCTCTCCTTGTAAACATGGCTGCTATTGGAATGCTCCTCAATATATCAAGAGGAAAAGACAACGAGGAGATTGAAGATATAAAACAAAAATTGATTGCAAGAAGAAAAGCTAAAAGGGCTATTTACGGAATGAAAAATGAAAAAGACAAAATGGACAATTATGAAACTCCTTTATTGTGAATTTTTCTTTTGTATTCTTAAGTTGAATGTTTTATGAGGGCAATTGTTGCGGGAGGAGGTACAGGAGGACATCTCTTTCCAGGGCTTGCAATAGCTGAAGAACTCAGAAGAAGAAATGAGATGACAGAAGTGATATTTGTTGGAACAGAACATGGTATAGAGGCAAGGGTCATACCGAGGGAAGGATATCCAATAAAGTTTTTAAGGGCAGAAGGAATGGTAGGAGTATCTGTTCCAAAAAGGATAAAGGCGATGGCCAAGATGTTTCTATCGTTTTTGGATTCTTACAAAATTATTAAGAATATGAGGCCCGATATCATGATAGGCGTCGGTGGTTATGCATCAGGAGCGATCATTCTTATCGCAGCTCTTATGTCAATTCCAACTATGATACTTGAACAGAACTGTATCCCCGGATTTACGAATAAGATCCTCGGGAAATTCGTAAAGGCTATCTGCATAAACTATCAGGAGAGCATCCCTTTCTTTCCAAAAGAAAAGACCTTTCTTACTGGCAACCCTGTCAGGATGCATATACTCAAGGGCAGCAGAGAATCCGCACTGAGGCTTTTCTCACTTGAAAAAAGTTTATTCACTATCTTTGTCTTTGGAGGAAGTCTGGGAGCAAGAAGCATTAATACAGCAGTCGTAGACTCCCTCAATTATATGCATGACTTAAAAGACAGGATTCAGTTTCTTCATCAGACAGGTACAAAGGATTATGAATATATCAGGGATGCTTACAGAAAGCTTGGCTACAAAGGGACAATCGCCCCCTTCATATATCAAATGGGTGAAGCCTACGCTGTCTCCGACATTGTAATCTCAAGAGCAGGGGCAACAACTCTCGCTGAACTGACAGCTCTCGGAAAACCCGCTGTTTTAATCCCCTACCCCCATGCAGCCGGACACCATCAAGATTTGAACGCAAGAAAACTCTTCGAGATGGGCGCAGCGAAGATGATCCCTGAAAGTGAACTGAGTGGTAAATCCCTCGCCCATACCGTACAGGAGCTTTATGAGAATAAGACAATCAGGGCAGAAATGCAAAAAAACAGCAGGGCCCTCGGAAGACCTGAGGCATGTACTAAGGTAGTCGATATTGCAATGAACCTTCTTAAAAAACATGAAGGGTGATAAGTGATGAGTAAGCATACAAAATACAGAATCCAGTACACAGATTTAGGAGCTAATCGTGTTTGAGCGCTACAAAGTAATACATTTTGTTGGGATAGGCGGTATCGGCATGTCAGGTATTGCAGAGGTGCTCCATAATCTCGGCTACGATGTTACAGGGTCTGATGTAAGGGATTCAGAAACAACGAAAAGGTTGAAGGACTTGGGTATAAAGGTCTATATCGGTCATGAAGCAGAAAACATAGATGATGCCCATGTTGTTGTCGTCTCCTCGGCAGTTTCAGACAATAATCCGGAGATCATTGAGGCAAAGAGAAAGTCTATCCCTGTAATACCTCGCGCAGAGATGCTTGCAGAGCTTGCAAGACTAAAATACGGGATACTCGTTGCAGGGGCTCACGGAAAAACGACAACAACATCCTTGATATCCACTATTCTTGCCCATGCTGGTTTTGACCCTACAGTAATCATAGGTGGAAGACTAAAAGCAACAGGCAGTAATGCACGACTCGGTCAGGGAGAATTTCTCGTTGCCGAGGCTGATGAGAGCGATGGTTCATTTCTGAAACTCTCTCCAACAATAGCTGTTGCAACAAACATAGACAGAGAACACATGGATTTCTTCCAGTCAATGGATTCCCTGAAAGAGGCCTTCCGCTCTTTCCTGAATAAAATTCCCTTTTATGGTGTATCAATAGTGTCTATCGAGAATGAGCATCTGCGTGAACTTCTCCCTTCTCTTCACAGAAGATACATCACCTATGGATTCCATAGTGAAGCAGAAATTTATGCAAAAAACATCAGAAAGGGTTTTATGTACGTCAGCTTTGAAGCAACCTATAAAGGAAGAGCCATCGGTGATTTCGATCTACCCCTTTCAGGAGAGCATAATGTTTTGAACAGCCTGGCTGCTATAGGAGTTGCCTTAGAACTCAAGATAGATATACCAATGATAAAGGAGGCTCTGAAGAGGTTTGAGGGCATACAGAGGAGGTTCGAGTTTAAAGGTGAGGCAAAGGAGATAAAAATATTTGACGATTATGGGCACCACCCTACTGAGATAAAGGCAACCCTGAAGGCAGCCAAGGAAGGGCTGATACATAACCAGGCGTCAAAAGTCGGGGTGCAAGAACCGAGAAGGTTATTTGTCCTCTTCCAGCCCCACAGATATTCAAGGACAAAAGACCTGATGGATGAATTTACCTATTCTTTCAAGGATGCAGATTTTCTTATCCTTCTGGATGTTTATTCTGCAGGAGAAAGACCTATAGAGGGTGTAAGCTCGGCAACCCTTTTCGAGAGAATCAAAAAAAGATGTTGTAATAACACCTTGTATTTGAAAGATAAGGAAGAAGCGATAAAACATATTATCTCCAATATGCGAAAAGGCGACATGCTCCTGACTCTCGGAGCAGGAGATGTATGGAAGATAGGCGATGAGATACTCCAGAGGCTAAGGAGAAAGGAGTGAGAAGTCAGGGTATAGGTGAAGAACTCGAAGAGATTTTTTCAGAAATCACCTCTGAGGGAGATGTGAGATTCATGGAACCCATGATGAAACATACATCGCTCAGGATAGGAGGGCCAGCAGATCTCTTTGTCGTTCCTCGAGACCTCCCTTCCCTCAAAAATGTTTTGGTTATCTTGAAAAAAAGGAAAATACCCTTTTTAGCTCTTGGTGGCGGAACAAATATCCTGGTGAGGGACGGTGGTATAGAGGGCGCTGTTATATCTCTCAAGTTTTTCAAAAAGATCGAGATCTTACGCGAGAATGACACGAATGTATATGTATATGTTGAGGGAGGGGCGCTGCTTCAGAGACTCGTGAACTTTTCTCGAGAAAAAGGATATTCAGGTATTGAGGGCCTTGCAGGCATACCAGGCTCTGTTGGTGGGGCGATCTATGGAAATGCCGGAGCCTTCGGCTATGAAATGAAGGATGTGATTATCTCAGTATCGATAATGGATAACAAAGGCAGAATCAAGAGTTTAAAGACGGAAGACATTGACTTCGGATACAGAAGGTCGAGTATTTCTTCAACAGAACTTATTCTCAGTGCAGAAATAGTGCTCAATAAGGATAAAAAAGAACATGTTTCTGCAAAGATAGAGGATTTCTTAAAGAGAAAATGGGAGAACCAGCCTTTCTCAGAACCATCTGCAGGCTGCGTATTCAAAAATCCTCCTAAATTATCTGCAGGGAAATTGATCGATGAGGCAGGGTGCAAAAGTATGAGAATCGGTGATGTTGAGGTAAGTAGCATTCATGCAAATTTCTTTATAAACAAGGGAAAGGCGAAGGCCTCTGATTTTATCAGGCTCATAGAGGATGTTGCCCAAAGGGTAAAAGATAGATTTGGAGTTGTCTTTGAACCGGAGATAAGGATAGTAGGAAGAAATGAAGTTGTTAACAGATAAACGTATAGGTGTTTTGATGGGTGGAAGGTCAGCCGAAAGGGAAGTTTCTCTGAGGAGTGGAAAGGCAATCTATAACACACTCAGAGACTTAGGGTATGATGCTGCTGCAATAGATGCCGGCTCTGACCTTTGCAACGCCCTAAAAAGGAAGAAAGTAAAGATAGCCTTTATTGCACTCCACGGAGGACACGGAGAAAACGGTGCTGTGCAAGGTATGCTGGAAGTCCTCGGAATCCCTTACACAGGATCAGGAGTTCTTGCATCTGCCATTGCAATGGATAAAGAGGCATCCAAAAAAATATTCCTCTATCACAAAATTCCCGTATCACCTTTTATCGTGCTGGGCAAAGAGCATAGAGCCAAAAGCATGGACTCATCAAAAGTAGATTTTCCGTTGCCCTGGGTTGTCAAGCCAGCGACAGAGGGATCAAGCATTGGGGTAAGTATCGTGAAAGAAAAAAAGCAGATCCCGTCTGCTGTTAAAAAGGCATTTTCTTCGAGTGAAAGGGTAATCATAGAGAGATATATAGAAGGTAAAGAAGTACACATAGGAATACTCAATAACAGTGCGCTCGGAGGAGTTGAGGTAAGGCCATCTCTTGAATTCTACAGTTATGAAGCGAAATATAAGAAAGGTCTTACTGAGTATATCCTCCCTCCGGAAATAGACAGGAGGGCTTATGAGAGGGCTAAGGAAACTGCTCTCTCTGCCCATCGTGCCCTCGGGTGTAGAGGTGCTACGAGGGTTGATTTAAGAATTGATGGAAAAGGTAATCCTTATGTACTTGAGGTCAATACTATTCCAGGCATGACCGAAACAAGCCTTCTCCCTAAAGTAGCAATGCTTGCAGGTCTTAATTTTTCAGCCTTAATAGAAGAAATGCTCAGAGGTGCTCTTGATGAAAGCAAAGAAAAAGAAAAATAAGAGCAGCTTATTAATAGGAATCACTGCTTTTGTATTGCTTGTCTCTGCCCTTGCAACCGTCGCATATATTTCTTACATCAAAGTAATATCAGCATTCCCGGTCAAAAAAATTATTTTTAATGGCAATAAACATCTTACCATTGATGAACTCAGGGCACTTGCAGGGATTCACGGAAAGGAAAGTCTGATTGCTCTTTCAGGAAAAAGTGTAAGCCAGAGGTTACTCAAATCTCCATGGATCAGATCTGCAAGTGTAAGTAAAGTGTTTCCCGACACCTTATCAATAGTAATAAGTGAAGTGGTACCTTTTGTACTTCTTGATGTAAATGGCCATATTTTTTTAAGTGATGATAAAGGTAACCTCCTCGAGGAGCTTAAAGATAATACGATTCCCTTCCTTCCCATAATCACAGGCGACCCCTTTAAAGAGAAGGAAGGTTTTTCAGAAGCTCTTACCCTTGCAAAGACGATGATTGATATGGGCTTTTCATCAGAGAGAGACCAGATTGAGATAGTCCTATCAAAGCCCCAGGAACTCACGTCAGTCATCGATGGAACTGTTGTCAAGATAGGGATAGGAGAGTATCGAGAAAAACTTGAACGAC
This sequence comes from Thermodesulfovibrionales bacterium, assembly GCA_035624555.1. Classification (GTDB taxonomy): domain Bacteria; phylum Nitrospirota; class Thermodesulfovibrionia; order Thermodesulfovibrionales; family SM23-35; genus DASPRG01. Next base: position 2,592 of record DASPRG010000169.1, on the reverse strand, counting down.
TTCTTGAACTGCAGGAAGAGATACAGAGGAGAAAGATACCTGTCGATTACATAGACTTACGATTTGCAAATAGAGTGGTTGTAAAACCGATAAAAGAGGTAATCAATTGAGCAGCGGAAATATTATTATCGGGCTTGATGTAGGAACAGTAAAGGTCTGTGCCGTCGTTGGAGAAGAAGTGGATGGTGAGATAGAAATACTTGGTGTCGGCACATCTCCCTCAACAGGGCTTAAAAAAGGCCTGATCATAAATATAGAGCCAACAGTGGAATCAATAAAAAAGGCTGTGAAGGAAGCAGAGTCTTCAACAGGGGTTCAGATACACGAGGTATATGTGGGAATCACAGGTAGTCATATCAAGGGTTTGAACAGTCATGGTGCTGTCGGAATCATAGGCAGCGAAGTAACCCCTCTGGATGTGGAGCGTGTCATAGAGTCTGCCAAGGCTGTCTATGTGCCTCTTGACAGGGAACTCCTGCATGTTATCCCGACAGGTTACATTCTCGATGGACATAACGGCATCAAAGATCCTGTTGGGATGGCTGGTGTCAGGCTGGAGGCAAAGGTTCATATTGTCATGGGTGCTGTTTCTGCGTTGCAGAACCTCCTAAAATGCTGCGAGATGGCCGGGCTTGAGGTCATTGAGGTAGTCTTTGAGCCCCTTGCCTCAACAGAGGCGATACTCACAGAAGATGAAAAGGAACTCGGTGTTGCCCTCGTAGACATTGGTGGTACAACAGACATTGTCATTTACAAGGATAGCTTGCTGCAACATCTGTCAATCCTTCCCATTGGAGGAAACCATTTCACAAATGATATCGCCATCGGACTGAGAACTCCCTTAGCAAAGGCTGAAATGCTCAAAAAGGATTTTGGCTGTGCTATAGCGAATATGGTAAGAGATGATGATTTAATAGATGTTACTCAGGCAGGAAAGGAAAGGAAGATACCCCGCAGGTATTTATCAGAGATCTTACAGCCGAGGGCCGAGGAACTCCTAAATTTAATAAAGGATGAGCTTTTATCCTGCTCTGGATACGACATTGTATCATCGGGTGTTGTCCTCACAGGAGGTGGTTCTCTCCTTGATGGCCTTGACAGATTGGCAGAGGCAGTATTGGGACTTCCAGTGAGGATAGGGTCTCCAGATGGCATAAAAGGATGCAGGGGAAACATAAATAATCCAATGTACGCAACAGGAGTAGGCCTTGTACTTTACGGTTTAGGTAAAGAGTCAGGGGAAAACTTCTCTGAAGGTAATCTTACAGGAATATTTGCAAGAATGAAGGGTTGGTTTGCAGGGATGTTTAAAGGTAATGGAGATTCAGATTTATAAATACAGAAGGTAAGACCAAAAAATCTAAAAGGAGGTGTATATGTTTGAGATTGAAGAAGTAAGAGGGCAGAAAGCACAGATTAAAGTTGTTGGTATCGGAGGCGCAGGAGGCAATGCAATCAATACCATGATTGCATCCAATCTCCAGGGAGTTGAGTTTATCGCCGTTAACACTGATTTACAAGCCCTCGATTCCTCGCTTGCGCCTGTTAAGGTGCAGATAGGAACTGAACTTACAAGGGGACTTGGAGCAGGTTCAAATCCTCAGATCGGAAGAGAGGCAGCACTCGAAGACAGGGCTGCAATTGCTGAGTCTATTGAAGGCTCGGATATGGTCTTCATAACAGCCGGCATGGGTGGAGGCACAGGAACAGGTGCAGGGCCAGTGATTTCCGGCATTGCAAAAGAACTTGGTATCGTTACTGTAGCTGTTGTTACCAAGCCATTTTTCTATGAGGGAAGAGTGAGGTGCATGAATGCCGAAGAAGGTTTAAAGGAGATGAAGAAATATGTTGATACCTTTATTGTCATACCGAATGATAAGATTGGCCTTGCTGTTGAAAAGGGGACACCTCTGCTCAAGTCCTTCGCTTTAGCCAATGATGTCTTGAAACTGGCAGTGCAGGGAATATCTGACATCATCCTGATTCCAGGTCTTATTAACGTTGACTTTGCTGATGTCAAAACAATTATAGCTGATAAAGGTCGTGGCGTCATGGGCTGTGGATTCGTAAAAGGAGAAGGAGTAGCCATCGAGGCAGCTAAGAAGGCTATATCAAACCCACTCCTCGAGGATTCCTCAATCGAAGGTGCAAAGAATATCCTCCTGAATATAACTGGTGGCCTTCACTTATCCTTAGATGACGTTCAGCAAGCAGCCTCTTACATCTATGACTCAGCCCACGAGGAGGTAAACCTTATATTCGGTGCAGTCATAAACCCGGACATAGATGACGAGGTGAAGATCACCGTAATCGCAACAGGGTTTCAGGAAGAGAAGGAGAAGGTAGAGTTGCCACAGATTAAAAAGTGGACTCCTATTAAGGAGCCTGTGAGTTTTAAGGGGTCAGACAGGGTTCTGGCAAAGAGTCTCGGACGTGAGTATATTGTAAATGCAGTAACAGCAGATGTTATTTCATATGAGGATCCTATTGACATTCCTACTTTTATGAGAAAATCATCCTTTAAAGAGATGCATAAAGAGATATAAGATCCCTCCACCGAGGGGCCCCCTCCCCCGGGGGCTCCTCCCCCCC
>DASPRG010000129.1:0-7371 GCA_035624555.1 Thermodesulfovibrionales bacterium | reverse complement strand
GCTCCGAGGATTTTGCTCTCATATTCCTTCAGTTCTGGTGTTATGAACCTCTCTCCGCCCACAAGGGTCTGTTTTCTTGTGTAATCATCAGGAACCATGTGGAGGTTCGCTTTTGTAACCTCGATATAGTAGCCGAAGATCCGGTTATATCCGACTCTTAAAGAAGAAATACCTGTTCTGTTTTTCTCTTTAAGCTCCAGCTCTGAAATAAAGTCTTTGCTTTTCGTGGATATCCTTCTGAGTTCATCTACTTCATTGCTGTATCCATTCTTGATAATCCCTCCATCTCTCAGGGTTATGGGAGGACTGTCAAGAATACTTTTCTCTATTAATTTTCTGAGGTCTGAGAATTCTGATATATCTTCTGAAATTGATCTTAAATAGAGGTTTTTACAGATGCTGAGAGATTTCCTGAGTTTTGGCAGATATGTTAGAGAATTTTTAATTCCTATAAGGTCTCTTGCATTTGCACTCTTTGAAGTCACCTTTGAAGAGAGCCTCTCAATATCCTGTATCTTTCTCAAGGAAGTCCTGAGCTCTTCGAGCAGTTCGTAGTCTTCTAAGAGATATTCAACTGAATCCTGTCTCCTCTTTATTCCCTGTATGTCAATCAATGGTTTCAGGAGAGAAGACCTCAAAAATCTTCCTCCCATCGGCGTCAGTGTTTCATCGAGGACCCATAAGAGGGTGCCTTCATGAGAAGCATCCTTGAGGTTATGGGTAAGTTCAAGGTTTCGCTGCGTTGCTCCGTCGAGAAACATGTATAAATCCTGCCGCAAGATGCTTATCTTTTTAAGGATAAATGCTTCCTTCTGTGTTTCCTCAAGGTAACTGACGAGGGCACCTGCAGCAGAGATTGCGGTAACCATGCCGTCACATCCATAACCATCAAGAGAGGAGACTTTGAGATGGTTCAGGAGGGTCTTATATGCCTCAGAATAATCAAAATACCAATCCTCGTAAAAAGATGTATAAAAGGTGTTCAGTGCTTCTCTGTAGTAAATATTGTCCTTGAGACTCTGTGGGATTAAAATTTCTCTCGGTTCAAACCTGTGCATTTCATCCCCAATGTTTTCTTCTGTCTCATAAAGGATGAACTCCCCTGTTGAGATATCAATGACAGCTATACCGTGTTTGGTTGCAGAGGGAAAGAGGCTTATGATATAGGTGTTTTCCTTGGGATTCTCAGGTGAATGTGTCCCTGGTGTAATGACTTTTACGACATCTCTGCGGACAATGCCTTTTGCCTCTTTCGGATCCTCCATCTGTTCGCATATCGCAACCTTATGTCCAGCCTTGATTAACTTTGATATGTAAGACTCTGATGCAAAGTAGGGAACACCGCACATCGGCACAGGCTCTTCTTTTGATTTTTCTCTCGTTGTGAGTGCTATCTGAAGTATCTTTGATGCCTTTTCTGCATCCTCTCCAAACATCTCATAGAAGTCTCCGAGTCTGAAGAGGACAATAGCATCTTTATGTTTTTCTTTAATACTGAAGTATTGCTTCATCAAAGGAGTCAATTCCTGCATATCAATTATTTAATAATATTAAGCAGTGAAAAGCAATATGGGGAAGGCAAGACAAATTTTATTTTCGTAAAAGATTGAAGAGCTTTCCGGGTTATTTTTTATAAATGTTTTGATTATAGAAAGTAGGGTGAGGCCATTTAACAAAATTATGGAGACATTGTTCAAAAATTTATTTAATCCGCCTCAGGCGGATTAACTCCATCAAATTATTTGAAATATCTTTAAAAATTAAGTAATCCCCCCTCACCCCCCTTTAGTAAAGGGGGGATGGGGGGATTTGTGCGTTACGATTACAGGTACATTAAGGTATCGATCCTGATATAAATCGGGATTCACAACATCTGCATTATATAAATGCATTATTCGGGTTAAAGGGAGGGAGGCGGGGGCGGCCTCCCTGCGGGTGACTTGAGGTTTAGCATCTAACCTCAAGTCACAATTTTAAGAAAGGAGGGATGCTAACGATTATTTATCTGTTATGGTTTGCCCCAAAACCTGTTTTCGCCTTTCCATTCTCTTCTGCCTTCGTAGTCTTTCCCCTGATGTATGTGACGGTCTTCTTCCCCTCTGTAATATCCTCTGTCCCATCTATAGTTTTCTCTTTCCCTTTCATACCAGTGATTTTTCAGATGTCATCCTCCTTTATCACGTTATACATGAGATTAGGATACGAAAAACTTATGAAGAGATGATGAAGAAATTGTGAAAAATTATGAAGATGGAATTGATGAAGAAAAGGCGATTTTTTACCACTCGCTCCCTCCTTTCAGGGGTGAATATAATATCCAATGGAAGATTTATAAAAGAAATAGTAAAATCAAAATGCCAAATGTCTTAAGGGAGATTAAGGATAATTGAAAAAGCTCAGAAAAAAACTGATCCTTGTTCTGGGACTTATAGTTTTTATCGTTTCTATTGGAACTATAGGTTATATAGTTATAGAAGGATGGAATTTTCTGGATTCCCTGTTTATGACTATAACCACTCTAACCACCGTGGGGTACAGGGAAGTCAGAGAACTTTCTTCCAGTGGACGGTGGTTTACGATTATCCTTATAATAGGCGGTGTGGGCACCATGCTTTATGCACTGAGCACAGGTGCTAAATTTATTTTAGAAGGTGAGATTCAGGAGTTAGTCGGGAGGAGGAGATTGGAAAAGAAGATCAGGGAATTAAAAGACCATTATATTGTATGCGGATATGGCAGGATGGGAAGGATAATAGCGAAGGAATTGAAGAGCGAGAGAGTGAAACTTGTTGTTATTGAAAAGAATCCTGTTGTGCTCGAAAACGACGAGGCTTTTGTCATCGAAGGTGACGCTACTCAGGACAAAATTTTGAAAGAGGTGGGTATTGAAAGGGCAAAAGGTTTAATATCAGTACTGCCGACCGATGCGGAAAATCTATATGTTGTTCTGAGTGCCAAGGGATTGAATCCAGACCTTTTTATTGTGGCGAGGGCAGGTGAAGAAGGCTCAGAACAGAAACTGCTCAGGGCAGGTGCTGACAGAGTTATTTCCCCTTATCACATTGGCGGTCTCAGAATAGCACATACAGTCATCAAACCAGCGGTTGTAGATTTCATAGAACTGGCAACAAAGAGTGGAAATATTGATCTCCAGATGGAGGAAATACCTATCCCGGAAGGTTCAGGACTTACAGGACTAACTTTGGATCAGTGCGGTATCGGAAGGGATCTGGGTGTAATTATTGTCGCTATCAAGAAACCTGCCGGTGACATGCAGTTCAATCCCACATTTCGTACTCTTGTAGAACCTGGCGATACACTGATAGCCCTCGGAGAAGTATCAAGACTGAAAGCGCTTGAGGGAATGGTAGCTTTTAAAAAGCAGATATAGTATTTTCGCTCATTCTCGGTCGTATCGACCTCCGAGGCTTTTGCCTCTTTATTATTGTGATTAGCTTTAGGAATATCTGCAAAAGAAACCGCTCAAATACTATATCTGCCATCGATTTTCATAAAGAAATGGTAGCTGTTCAGAAATAGATGACAATTAACCCAATAATGCAGACATTGTTCAAAAATTTATTTAACTCGATGAAATTATTTGAAATATCCTTAAAAATTAAGTAATCCCTCCTCACCCCCCTTTAGTAAAGGGGGGATGGGGGGATTTGTGCGTTATGATTAAAGTACACTAAGGTATCGAAAAATAAATTTTCTCACAACATCTGCATTATATTAATGCATTTTCCGGATTAAAAACATTTCTTGGATTAGCTATAGAATCTCTGGTGTAATCATCCACTGTAAAGACCACGTCCCTGCATCATCCCTCTTTAGACACACAATACCGCCCATCTTGAAAGCAATGATGTTTTTTTCTTTATCACCGCTGAGAAGAAGGGATGAAAGCTTTCCAAGGTGTGGAAGATGTCCTACAAGCATAAGGGAGTTCTTTTTCTGCTTCAGCCTTTCTACCCATAATTTAGGGGCATCCAAAGGGGCTATACCATCTGTTTGTGAAATTCCTTTCGCTATCCTTAGGTTGCCAGACAGCAACTCTGCTGTTTGCTTTGCCCTTGCTTTCCCGCTGTGAAGGACTTCCTCTACCTCGATGTTTAATCGAGATATATAGGATGCTACTCCTTTAACATCCTCGATGCCTTTATCAGAGAGTGGCCTTGATGGATCTTGTTCCTCTCTTTTTGCTTCTCCGTGTTGTACAAGATAAAGGAGCATTGTTACCTCCTTGCAATTTTAGTTGTCATGCTGTCTACGACCCATGGGGAATTTATTTCAGCATCTCGTATTTTTAATATGCTATAACTGCGAGAGATCCTGAAACTCGATGCGAGTCTTCGCAAAGAGTCGCTCCGACAAGTTCAGGATGACAGTTGTCAGACAGTCTGTTCAATTCAGGGTTAGTGATTTATCGAATCAGGCTCTATATGCACAACGATATCTACAACAGAAGGGAATTCTTTTTTAATCTCCTTTTCAATGTTGTCAGCAATTGCATGAGACTTTTCTGTAGAAAGATCGCTTTCTACTATGACATGGAGGTCGAGATACGTGGAGTGTACTGAACCCCTCGTCCTTATATCATGGCATCCCTTTACACCATCGAGACGGTTTACGACAAACTTAATTGCAGAAGTGTCCATGCAGATAGTGTCAACAAGGACATTTGATGCATCTTTAAGGATTTCATAGCCGATCCTTGCTATAAAAAAGGTTATTACGATTCCTACAATAGGATCAGCAAGATAGTAACCCTTTCTTGCAAAGAAAAGGCTTATGATCACGGCGATAGATGCAAGGATATCGCTCTTCGTATGTTTTGCATCAGCTATTAAGAATGTACTACCAAGTTCTTTCCCCTTTTTAGATTCATAAAGCGTTACAAAAATATTGACCCCCATTGTTATAAACATTATAACAAAGCTGTTTGAGGTAACTATTGTCTTATAACCATCAATGAAAAAGAGATAGACCCTCTTGAGTATCTCAAAACATGTGACGAAGATCATGGCAGCAATAATAATGGTAAAAAGGGTTTCATATTTGCCATGTCCATAAGGGTGTTCCTCATCAGGGGGATGGGATGCTATCCAGGTGCCAATAAGCCCTATCACATTTGAAAACCCGTCGAAAAAGGAATGGAATCCATCGGACATCATGGCAACGGAACTAGTTATGTGACCATAGAGGACTTTTGCAGCAGCAACACAGCAGTTCAGGATTAATGTGTAGATGAGGACTTTTCTAACCTGCACGGAGTTTTTTATGAGAGTATGGCTTCCCATTGAGTCTTAAACTTCCCAAATGTATTTTCTATGACAGATTTTCTCATATTCCTGAAAAAATTGAAATAGAAATGAAGGTTATGGATTGTATTCAACCTCATAGAGAGAATTTCTTTCGATAGAAAGATATGCCTTAGGTATCCTCTCGAATAATTTCTGCAGGTGTAGCAGTCGCAATCAGGGTCAAGGGAACCACTGTCAGATTTGTATTCGGTCCGTTTAATACTTACCTTTCCTCTGCTTGTAAAGAGCGTTCCATTTCGTGCATTTCTCGTGGGCATAACACAGTCAAAGATATCAAATCCAGCCTCAACTGCAGTAAGCACATCGTTCAAATCTCCTATCCCCATAAGGTACCTCGGCTTATCAGCAGGAAGAAGGGGTGCTGTAAAGTATATCATTTCGTGCATCTCTTCTTTTGGTTCTCCCACACTCAAACCACCCACTGCATAACCGTCAAAGCCTATCTCTATCAGCTCTTCCAGTCCCCTTATCCTTAAGTCTTTATATGTGCCACCCTGAACAATACCGAACAGACATTGAGTTGATTCATGATTCACAAAGCATGATGAATTACGTAATCCCCCCTCGCCCCCCTTTAATAAAGGGGGGGTAGGGGGGATTTGCAATGTATCCTTTATCTTTTTGTGATATTCCCTGCATTGTTTTGCCCACTGAGTAGTTCGTTTGAGAGACTCAAGGGTGTATTCATAAGATGAAGGATATGGAGGACAGTCATCAAAGGTCATTGCTATATCTGATCTGAGTAAAGACTGAATTTCCATAGCCTCTTTTGGACCGATAAAATGCATTGAGCCATCAATATGCGATCTGAAATGTACACCGCCTTCTTCTATCTTTCTCAGGGCAGAGAGGCTGTAAACCTGGAACCCGCCACTATCTGAGAGTATAGGTAGATCCCAGTGAATGAATTTGTGGATACCACCCAGAGAAGAAACTGTCTCGGCACCTGGCCTCAGATAAAGGTGGTATGTATTACATAAGAGTATCTCAGCACCCATCTCTTTCAATTCATCAGTGGACATTGCTTTGACCGTGCCAAGTGTTGCGATGGGCATAAAGGCAGGAGTATGGATTTTGCCTCTCGGGGTTTCCATGAGACAAGCCCGTGCATTGCCATTTGTTTTGAGAATATTGATCTTCATGATGTTTTTAAAAAGTTTAACATGGATAAGATCGTAGTGTGAAATCGAAGAATACAGTTGGAGTAAACGCTATATGTGGATTTTGTATTCTTTGATCTTTGATCTGAGAGTATTTCTGTTTATACCAAGGGCTTTTGCAGCTCTGAGTTGATTACCTTCAGTCTCTCTCAGTACTATTGAAATGAGTGATTTCTCGACTTCTGAAAGAACTGCATCATAAAGGTTAGATCTTTCAAGTTTTGCAAGCTTTTTCAGGTAACGCTTCAATTTTTCTTCGAGGAAATCATTTATTGAACATGAGTTTAATGCTTCAATAAGTAGTTCTTTCTTGTCTATTGGTGACATTTTAGTTTGGAATTTGGAATAGATACTTCGTAATAATTTTATAGAATGTTTAATGTTTTAGGTTATTAATTTTTTTTTAATAAGCGATTACAATTTCCTATCGCTCAAAAATCAGCAAGTCCTGTACCAACTCTTAATTCTTTGTATTGGTTATTTAAAAATGAAAAATTAAGGTTATGGAAATCCCAGCTTGCAGTCATTATCTCACAGAATCATCAGGAATTCAAGAGGATAATTTTTTCAAAAATGATCACAAGCATTTGTTCTTGAAAAAAATGAAACTTACTAATAAGGTCATACGTATGAAGACATTAATTATAAAATCCCTCCTGACGTCCCTTTGCCAAAGAGAGGTAATTTACCCCTCTTTGGTCGACGACCCGTAGGGAAAAGAGGGATGAGGGGAGATTTTTCGATAACCCAAAAAATGCATTTGACTTGATGTTGGCAAGCATATGGACATCAAAACCTTGATAATGCAGAATCTGGATGTATACGATATCACAGTGTATTGTATGGAAATATACAGGTATATTTTGATATCTTTCCACCCACAA
>DASPRG010000067.1:0-7141 GCA_035624555.1 Thermodesulfovibrionales bacterium | reverse complement strand
ATTGTCCGTATGTACAAATGACAGTGATGAGTGAAAAGTTAAAAGTCAAAAAACACTGAGACTATAAAAATAGCAACAAACATGAGTGGATTATTACGATATCTTTCGACAGTTCTAAGTTTGACAAAGGTGGGGAATTGTGTTTTCACTCATTCTCGGTCGTTTTCAGTAAAAGGTTTTGAATTTTGGATTTTGAAACGAAATAGCGAGTAAATTCCATGCAGCAAGCAGGCGTCCGACAATTCAAAATGTATAGGTTTTGTCATGCTGAATTTATTTCAGCATCTCATATTACCAATTTGTTACAGCTACATGAGATCCTGAAACGAGTTCAGGATGACAAATTCCCAGACAGCCTGCTTTCTATGTGGTTAGAGCGAATATGATAAAAATAACTCAAGGATTCTTCATTTGTTTAGGATTTGGTACTTAGTGCTTAGAATTTATCTTTTAGGCTATGGGAAATTATCTTGATATAACAAAAAGCGTTATTATTTCATCACCTGCTGGCTCAGGAAAGACAGAGAAGCTCGCAAGGCGTTACATCAGCTTATTGATTGGCGGCTCTGAAATAGAAAAGATACTGGCCGTCACATTCACTGAGAAGGCTGCTGCAGAGATGAAGGACAGGATACTTACCATCCTTGAAAAAGAAAATCCAGGCTTATTCCTTGCAATACGGGAGAAGATGCCCCTTATGCGCATATCCACAATCCATGCATTTTGTCTAAAGTTACTCAAGCGTTTTTCAATAGAGCTCGGCCTTGATCCATCACTTGATGTAATGGACGAGTTCGCTGCCTCACTCCTCTGGTCAGAGGCAGTATATGAGTGTTTGATGGATGAGAAAAATGAACCTGCGCTTTTTTATGAGATGATTAGAGACAGAGGTATCAGGGGATGGGATAGCCTTTATCGAATCCTCGATGAACTTCACAAAAGAAGACCACATCCTGAGCTTCTTTTAAAAGAAAAACACCCGGTCGAGGGGGAAGAAGAAAAAAGGATTCTTGAGTTATATTCAAGATGTCTTCAACGATATAAAGATAAAAAACTCCAAAGACACCTCATTGATTTTGATGACCTTGAGTTACTCACATACGAAGCCCTTATCAAAAACCCGGAATGGCAGAATATCCTTTATTCCTTCGATGAACATACAGACCATATCCTTGTAGATGAGTTTCAGGATACAAGCTCTCTTCAATGGAAGATCATTGATAAGCTTACCGAGGAGTGGAGGTCAGGCATAGGTTCAAAAAGGGAATCGGGTAAGATACCGACCATTTTCCTTGTAGGGGACGAAAAACAGTCCATATATCTTTTCAGAGGGGCAAATGTGAGCGTCTTTCAGGAAGCAAAAGAGAGATTTTCTGAATGGCTCGGAAGGGAATATTACTTCGAAGAAGTGAGGGAAAACTATCGGAGCCTTCCCGCACTCATAAAATTTACGAACAGTCTTTTTGAGAGACTCATGCAGCCTACCCTGTATGAAAAGTGGCGTACAAGATATGCACCCTTTGAGGCAACAAGACAGGGTGATGGCAATGTTGAACTTATCCTCGCAGAAAGTGACGAAGGTGTGAAGAAGAATCGTGAACGGGAAGCCTCAATCTTATCAAAGAGGATATTGTCCCTTGTTAATCACTACGAGATATTTGATGGAGACACAAAAAGGCCATGCCTTTATGGAGATATGGCAATACTTCTCAGAAGGAGGACCCACCTGTCTCTCTTTGAGGATGCTTTGAGGAGACAGGGGATACCCTTCATTGTTGTAAAAGGAATCGGCTTTTATGATGAACCCGAAGTTGCCTTACTCAGAGAGCTCCTCTTTCTTCTTGTCGACCCTATGGATAACTACAGCTTATTCTGTCTCTTAAGGTCTCCTCTTTTTGGAATCGACTACAGGACTTTGTACAGGCTGCTTGATAAAGGTGACAAGCCCTTAATAGAGAAAATTAGGTCTTCAAAAAATAAGAAGGTCAGGGAGGCATCTAATCTTATTTCAGGATGGATTGAGAGATTCAGATATACACCTATTGCCATGCTCCTTGAAGATGCACTTTCAGAAACAGGAGGCTGGCAGTATTACTGGGAAAAACAGAGGCATGCGAATATAAAGAAATTTATAAGGATTATCGAGCTCTATGAGTCTCAAGGTTTTTCTGCCCTTGATATCAGGGAAAAACTCATCAAGGCAAGACTGGGTGATGAAGCAAAGGCAAATGTCAATACAGAAGGTATGAATGCTGTAAAAATAATGACTATCCATGCTGCCAAGGGTCTTCAATTCCCAATAGTATTTCTTCCGTCCCTTGATGAGGATAATAGTCCAAGAGGCAAATCCATTGTCATTGATGAAGAAGATGGCAGAATAGTTATGGCATATGAGGAAGACCATGACAGGAGAAAGAAAAGGGAACCCTTCCTTAAAAGAAAAGAGAAGGAAATCGAAGAGGAAAAAAGGCTTTTTTATGTTGCCATTACAAGGGCACAGGATTTCCTTTGCATGATCGGGGCATGGAAACAGGATGAAAAAGTTTCGGGACGACTCGCATATATCATGGACGCCTTTGGAATTTCAAAGGACGGAAAAATTAATCCTGAAGTGGATGTTCTGAAAATCATGAATGAATCCCAGGTAGATGAGATATACTCTACTCGTCACTCATCGCTTATTACTCATCAAATACCTTCAGAGTCCTTTATGTTAGAACCGATATACACAGAACCCATTTCATATGAACCCTCTGTTACATGGAGGGATGTCACAGAGGTGATAGACATAAGAGTGAGACATGGTGAAGACTGGGTCTTGCTGGGAAAGGCCTTTCACAAGCTCTTCGAAGAACTCTCAAAAGGGGTTATTACTCTCGATGATATTGATAAAAGGGCATTCATTCTTTTAAGAGCCGAGGTATACGCCAAAGCACAACTGAAGAAAATGATAGAGATTATCAGGGGTGATTTTGAAAAGCTTTCAGTATCAGGACACCTCAGGGATATCTTATGCCCCTTCAAAGACTCTTACGTAGAGCTTCCTTTTATTCTGCAGAAAGGAAGAACCATTTTCAGAGGAAGAATAGACAGGATTATCATAGAAGATAAAATTGCCAATATCTATGATTACAAGACTTTTCCCATTGTAAAAAAAGAATTGCCAGAGCTCATTGATAAATACAGGTTCCAGATGGATATCTATAAAGAGGCTGTAGAAAAAATGTTTAAACTTAGGACAAGAACTTATCTGCTCTTTACCCACATGCCTTTACTTTTAGAGATTTAGACGAAGTGCAAAGGCTAAAAGCAGTATTGTTGTCAGTCTGACAGATGGAAGCTGTCTTCAAACACAGAAAGCTGGCAAGCCTGCAACCTGGCAGGCCGATTCTTTGTAGTAGATGAGATTTGACTTTACAGACATGTTAGATTAAGTCCCGCCTGTTTATAACACATAGAAAAGTGTATTCTTAAATTTTCGTTCCCCGACAAGTACTCACAGAAACAAATGATTCTTCGTAAGCCGAAAATTACGTTTGTTTCTTCAGAAAATTAGTATGCTTCATGATCTGCGTGGGTGCGCATAACACCTACAAGCAGAGAATCTTAAGAGGTCTGAAATCTTATCGATTTCTTCATCAACTACGCACTCCGGATATTTTTCATTAAATGCAGATTACAACTGAAATTGAAATATCTTAGAATATTATTCGAACTCCACCTAATTCCTGAACGGAAAATATTTGTTTCTCTGTCAGAGAACCCATAAACATCATGTTCTTAGCCACCCCTATTTCTTTCGAGAGGTGGTCAACAGTCTTCGGACTGAACTTTCCTTCTCTGGCTTGATATTCAATCTTTATATCAGGGAAAAGTTCACGAATTGCATTCAGATTTTTCTGTAGTTGTTCTTCTATTGATGGATCATCATGCAAATAGTAGCGCAATACTAAGACGTTATTGCTTGCTTCATTGCGATCAATATAATTAAAAGCCCTAAGTAAGCGGTTTAAATGACCCAAGCGCACAAAAAGCACTACCCGGACATTTGTTATCTCTTCTATTTTTTCGTCAACTCCCCGCCGCCACATCGAGAACTTGGCCAATAACTTGTCAATGAAAATCAAATTACCTTTGAGGATCGGAATGCGGAGATACATGAGGATACCACCAGTAACAGCAGGGATAAAGTAGATAGCAAAATACCATAGAAAACGATAATCAATGATAAGATTTCCAATTATTCCTGCAACAGTAGCTGAAGCACCTATAATTACTGTTGCCCAACTCGCAATATAGGTTCGCTTAAGTTCTTTACGATTTACTTTTATGAGAATATTGCCTATGGCAAAGGCTGTCATGACTGAGAGGAAAGAGATGGTATACACTCCTGCCAAGGAAAGTAACTGCCCTTGTGTCAAATAAAGTATTGATATACAAAGAGTCAGAAACCCTGAAATGATCAAAGGATAACTCCCTCGGCGGGTTGATTTGAGGAGAACTTGAGGGAAACATTGGTCCAAAGTCATGCGATGTACTAATCCACTTACTCCTACGTAACTGGTGAGCACAGCACCTGATAGCACCAGGCAAGCGTCTAAATCAATAAGTCTTTCAAGTGGATGATTACCTACCATCAATCCTAATTTGGAAAGGAGATCACTTTTTGCTTGAACAATTTCTGCCGCTGGCATTAAGTTCAGGGCCAACAGCGCAATGAGCGGGTTGAATATGAGTACAGCTAACCACATATTTCTTAAAGTTACGCGAAATACACCCGGTTGCTGCTGTTCAACATAATTTGCTGAAGTTTCAAATCCGCTTACCCCCAACATGGCAGCTGAGAACCCTAAAAAAAGTGATTTCAACCAATTGCCTTGCTGAAACATTGAATTCCAATTATTCGCCCAAGTCAATGGCACATGATGGACGAATATAACCCAAAGGCTTGCAAAAACAAATATGGTAAGGGTACCAATATGTAAAAGAAATATGATTAAGGCAATACGTGCAGAATCTTTTAGTCCCATGATAGTGAGAACGGCAAAAATTATCATCACCGCTGAAGTAGTTTCCATCGATGGCAAAGAAGGTACAAGATCCCTTAAATACTCTACCGACGTCTTGGCTGATACTACAGCTGTAGCAAGATAGGCGAGAAGACTAAGGCAAGCAGCAAAACCAGCATCAAACTTCCTGGTACTGTTCAACAAGCAATTATATACGCCGCCATCTAATGGCAAAGCTTCTACTACTTCAGTATAGATCTTGCGGTATAAATACAACACTCCTGCAACCAGAAGCAGAGCTATTGGTGCAAGGGCATGTGCATAGACAATAGAGATAGCCGAAACATAGAGACAGGACGAGGTGATATCATTTCCACAAATTGATGTTGCATACCAAGGTCCAAGGCCTTTTTTCTTGGCACCGTGAATAAGTTCTTCTGGTGTAAGAGTTTTTTCACCGGTTGGATGCTCCGAAAGCTCTGTTTCGGATAGATTACTCATTTCCGATGAACACAGGAGGAGAGCACTAAATGACAACTTGTTCCCTTTATCTTACTCATGTTTCTCCTTTTCCCTGACCGCAATGAGCAGATAACTTGTTATAGATTTCCAGTTCTAATCTACACCATTATTACTTTTTTGTGAAGCATGAAGTACAGGAAGAACAGTTCAGATGTCGGTTAATGAGTACAAACTCTTTATTGTAAAAAAGGAATATGAAAAATGAGTGAGTAGCCATTAATGGTTAGTAGTGTACCAAGAAAAGCAATAATAATGGCAAAATAATATATCGAACGTGAGACAGCGAGGATTGAGATTGAAGCCATAACAATGGCGACCTGAATAAGCACCTCTGCATATTCAAAGTAAGGAAGTTTGTTCCTGTTCATAGTGCGATCATGTTCGAGTTCTTTGGCTTTCTGCTCAATTTCTTTCTTTTCAGCTCGAAAACGCCCCTCCTCATCCGCCATCTTCTTTAGTATTGATTCATAGTGCTTCCTGCTCTCTGGCTTCATTGTCGTTCCTCGTTCCAGGAGATCTGCTTCCATCCACATCTTTTGGGTTTGGTAGAGATGTTCGCGGATTACCTTTGCCTGATAGAATGCCCACTGGTCAGAGGCCTGTTGTTGAGCAAGAAGCATCTCTTTTGTAGCATTGTTTCCGCCTAAGGAAGTGATGGCGAGGATGACCGCAAAGATTGCAGTAGTAAAAGCCGCTCGCTTCGTAAATTTTTTACTTCTTATTTCTTCAATCTCCTCAACGTTAGGAAGTTCGACTTCTGACATAGTTGATCTTTTCTCCTCTATTGTCCAAAAAAATCTGCTGATAGTGAGGATTCTTTAATTTCTTATTTTAAATTTCTCTCCCATTATTAAAAGTTAAACTTTAAAATCTCTGTTATATTAGCCCTGCGGAACTCTATTCTTTCTCGCCTTTCTCTATGTGGTTGAGAATCTTCAAAATAAGCTCATTTTGTTGTTCCAGATGCATAAGAATCGTTTCTATCTCTCTTTCAGCTTTGATATTTATCTCAAAATCCGATTCTGCCCTTGCTTCAGAATGTCGCCCTTGAAGGTTTTGTCCTATCATAATCAAAGGCATTAAGAAAATCTGAAGCATATTAGAGACAAAAAGCCATAAGACAAAGGCGGGAAAAGGATCGAATCGTAACTCTTTTGGTGCAAGAGTATTCCAACTAAGCCAACAGATTGTCCATATGAAGATAATAATGAAAAAACCCATTGAACCAACGTGATTTGTAATCCAGACGGCTAATTGCTCCAGACGACTAAGGCTCTTTTTGTGTTCAATATTAATATTCCGTATCGGTTTACGGAGTTTTTTCAATCCCTCGCGAGATAATGGTTTTGATATGTCGTTCATTTTTCCCCAAATGAGGTTGATCTAAAGTCCATAAAGCATATAAATTATCAGTTGAAACATCACAGATTATAACAGATTGCAATTATGCGTGTTTCAGGAAGCAACAAACCGAGGCCAAAAATCTTGCAAGGCGTTGCTTTCTATGTGTTACTCTCAGAAATTTTCAGGCATCGAGCGAGCAGACTTGCAGGTGTAAGTGTCTTTATACATTTTGTCATAGATTTACTATTCTCCTCAGGGATATCATA
>DASPRG010000046.1:0-3692 GCA_035624555.1 Thermodesulfovibrionales bacterium | reverse complement strand
ACCTTTGTGGGTGGAAAGATATCAAAATATACCTGTATATTTCCATACAATACACTGTGATATCGTATACATCCAGATTCTGCATTATCAAGGTTTTGATGTCCATATACTTGCCAACATCAAGTCAAATGCATTTTTGGGGTTAACTCGCGTTGTAAGGGGAGGTTACTTCTCTTTTCTGTATCTAATGTATTCAATGAGACCGAGAAGGCTGCCAGATACATTAGCGAGGAACCACGACAAAGAGATAGCGGTTGCAGCATCTGGCCTGATGCCAATGAGACCAAAAAACAGGACAAAGGCTCCTTCCCTTATACCAATGCCAGATATGGAAATAGGCAATGCCGAAAACATGATGATAAGAGGCACAAAGATAAGGCAAGCAAGGAAGGGAACATGCTCCCCTATACCGGATGTAAGAATATATACAGCAATGATACTTGAAAACTGGACAAAGGCAGATATAATCAAGGCCTTTACGATAATACCTTTCTGATTTCGATAGGAATGAAAATAATCATAAAATTCTGAGATTATCTTTATCCTCTTGCCGAGACGGAGACCAAAGAACAAGAGGCTTGCAATGATAAAAGATAAAACAATAAAAGGAAGCATCCATGCTGCAGGCGAGTTCTGAAAATAGGAATAACCAAAGGGGAAGGCAATGGTGCATATCACTGTCAACATCACAAACCCAAGATATCTATCCATAAAAATAGAAGACAGGGTAAGACTGCCTCTTCCTGTTATCTGATAGAGATAGAAAGCCTTAACAGCATCTCCTCCGATGAGGCCGGGAAGGATGGTATTGAAGAAAGATCCTATCATATACAGGGGGAAAAGCTTTTTTATTCTGAGTGTACCTGGTAGAAGGAGTTTCCACCTACATGTTGATATGAATTGAGCTAACAAATAAAGAAGTATGGCAGAGATGAAGGCAAAGAGACTCATACCCTTCAATATAGAGAAGATCCGCTCAGGTCCTGTCCTTGATAAGACGATATAAAGAAGCACAGAACTTACTGTGAGTTTCAAAAAGAGGAGAAATATCCTTTTTGCTTTAAGGGCCAAGGATCTTTTTAATCACATAGGTGGGTTTTTTCTGGCTTTCATGATAAACCCTCACGAGCATCTCTCCGAGGAGGCCCATTCCTATAAGCTGAATCCCAACAATGATCAGGAGGGCACCGAGCAGGAGGAGGGGCCTCCCTCCAATATTACGCCCGGAAATGATTTTATCAATAGTCAGATATAGGGATATGAGGAAACCGAGAAAACCGCTTAGGATACCTATGGGGCCAAAAAACTGGATTGGTTTTGTGGAAAAACTCTGAAGAAATTTTACCGTGATTAAATCTAAAACTACCTTTACGGTTCGCGTAATACCATATTTTGATCTGCCCCTTAACCTCGGATGGTGAGTGACCTCTACCTCTGCGACCCGTACTCCATACCAGCTTGCAACAGCTGGGATAAACCTGTGCATCTCCCCGTAGAGTTTCAGATTCTTTATTACATCTCTTCTGTATGCTTTGAGAGAGCAACCATAATCATGGAGTTTTACACCTGTCACATTACTGATAAGCCAGTTTGCTAAAAGGGAGGGAAGTCTTCTCCTGAAAAAAGGGTCTTTCCTCTTTTTCCTCCATCCACTCACGAGGTCATGGTCCTTTATGAGTTCAAGAAATTTCGGGATATCTGAAGGATCATTCTGGAGGTCACCGTCCATGGTTACGACAATGTCTCCGCGTGCAAAATCGAATCCAGCTGCAAATGCTGCGGTCTGACCGAAGTTGCGTCTCAGGCTCAGTACAATAACCCTGTTATCTTTAGACTGAATTTCCTCGAGGATAGGGAGAGTCCTGTCAGTGCTTCCATCATCTACAAAGAGTATTTCGTATTCCTTTTCAAGGGGATCGAGGGATTCCCTTAATTTCTCATAGAGGATAGGTATGTTTTCCTCTTCATTGTAAAGGGGTATAATTACTGAAAGAGTCATTAGTATGTTCCTGGTTTTTCTTCTTTCATGCCCTTAAAATCATAGCACAGAAAGAGAGAATAATCTCTGATTTTCTCGTTGTTAGCAGAAACCCTAAAGAGCCTTTTCTCAATGTTCCCGAAAGCACTGGCTACATTTTCGGGTACCTTGGTTTTTTCTATCCTGACAAAGATTGCATTATAATGCAGGAGATCATAAAATCCGGGCCAGAGGTCGTACTGGTTCATTCTGCGGTCAAGGTCAATACAATAGGTTATAGGATGTCCTTTTACATAAAAGGCAAGTTCACTCGAGACCTGGTAACTATCAGAAAATATAAATACGGGACCTCTTTCAGACATCTCTTCATATACCTTTGTCACCTCTGACCCAAGTTCCTTCCAACCTCGTATTCTGCTTGTAGGGTCTTCTTCGGCAGAAAGGTTGAGGATTGAAGGATAATGTCCCAGGGCCGTGACAACCACAGATAGGAGAACTGCTGTTGAAATAAGCATCATTTTACCTTTTCCTTCAGTAAAAACCTTTTTGGAGAATACAGAAAAAGAAAAGATTCCTGTTATATATCCTGGGAGTGCCCAGTTTGCCTGCACCTTTCCCTGAAGGCTTTTTAAAAGGAAAAAGGTAATGATAGGTATGGAAAACCAGAAGAGGAGATTCCCCTCTTTCTGTTTTCTTTGGCTCCAGAGGGAGTAGGCCATGAGCATGAAGACAAGAGGCGTAATAACCCCAAGCTGGGATCCCGCAAACTCAAAGAAACTTCTTAAGGTTATCCTTACACCTTCTGCTATGTGCGCCTGCCCTGCTGTGTGTCTCAGGGTGACCCAGTCATGGTCTGCATTCCAGAGTATTACAGGACTGAATACCAGGATGCTAATGATAAAAGCTATATACGGACCAGGTGTGAGTAAAAGTCTCTTCTCCTTTGAAAGCAAGAATAAAAAGGCACAAAAATAAAAGAATGCCATAGTATATTTTGTGAGAAGACCAAAGCCCACTGATAAGCCCAGGAGAATCCAATACACCCCCTCCCTTGCCCTCCACCCTCGAGGGGGAGGGGTGGGTGTGGGGGAACTTCTGACTCCTGCCCCCTGACTATTTATTGCTTCCCAGAACAAAAATAATGACAGTATCCAAAAGAATATAAAAGGTGAATCTATGGTGAAAATGATCCCGAAGGTTGAAAAAAGAGGGATTACCTGAATCAATATCGCTGAGAAAAAACCGACCTGGTCATCATAAAGTTTCTTTCCGAGTAGATACATGAAGATACTACCGAGAGCAGAGAAGATAACTGCCAGTATTCTGACACCAAGGACATTATCTCCGAGTATCGCTGTGCCAATATATATGAGGTATGCAATTATCGGCCCTTTTGAGTAATAGCTCCAATCAAGCCTCCGGGACCATTCCCAGTAATGAGCCTCATCCGGGCTCAAATCGAGAGGGCCTCTCTGGATGTAATATATCCTGAACAGACTGAGTGCGAGGAGGAAAATAAAGAGTGCCGTGGAGTAAGGTTTTACTTTAAACCTTTCATATGCCCTGTTATAGAGACCAATTAAAGATAGTGCCACACCCATGCCGAGTAGTCCTCCAACAAGAGAATCTGAAGGATAATGCACACCAACGTAGATCCTTGAAAAACTCACAAGAAAAGCAACAATAAAAAAGGCATATCGCAGCCTATTTTTAA
>DASPRG010000030.1:0-4057 GCA_035624555.1 Thermodesulfovibrionales bacterium | reverse complement strand
ATGGATCTTAGGGAATTGACAAAAGACATGAGAAATAACCCAAAAAAATACTTCAAATTCAGTCTTTTCTGAAAGATTATGCGGAAGAACTTTGACGCTCTAGAATAATGATCCAGGTATTCGCAAGAATTCTTCTTACCCTATTCGCTCTTTTCTTTTCCAGTAACGGTTTTGCAGAAGATACTGCAGGGATAATAACCATTTCTGAGGGATTAAGACTTGCGACAGATAATAACCGCCTTATAAAGATTGCCTCATTCAATAAAGATATCGCCTCTACAGATACGTTAGTAGCAAGATCAAAGTTACTTCCAAGCCTCAATGCCTCTTTCAGTCAGACCTATTTAGCCCATCAGCCAGGAGCAGTTTTTGGCTCCCAGACGGCATTTTTATCTCAAAAAGATTATCTATCCTATGGAATAAATCTTTATCAAACAATTTATGACTTTAGAGCTAACGTCTCTCGTTATGAAGCATCCAAAACCACACTCGATGTTACAAAACTTGATCTCGTGAGGATAAGGAACCTCGTTGCCCTTGACTTTATTAATACATATTTTGACCTCCTCGAGACAGAAAAGATGATGCTTGTAGCACAGAAGGAGGTAGAAAGGTTTGAAGAACACCTCAAGGTTGCACAGAGTCTTTATACCGAGGGGGTCATCACAAAAAACGATCTGCTCCAGGCTGAGGTTATGCTCTCTGACGCAAGACAGCGGCTCCTCACAATGAAAAACATGAGGTCAACAACCGCCTCAAAGATGAATAATATCCTGGCAAGGCCAATAAATGCAGAAGTCCGAGTAATTGATGTACCAATGAATACCTCTGAAGCTCTTGAACTTGAAAAGGCCTGGAAGACTGCTGAAGCAGAGAGAAGTGAAATAATGATTATCGACCATGAATTAAAGATTCTCGATCTACAAGAAACAGCCACAAAATCTGAATACTATCCAAAACTTTTTGCACAGGGAGGATATAATTTTACTGAAAACCGCTACCAGTTTCCTGAGGGCAACTGGTCTCTGATTCTTGGCATGAACGTCAATCTTTTCAGCGGTGGAAGCACAACGGCTGAAGTATCAAAGGTTATCTACAGGCGGGAGCAACTCCTTGAGCAGAAGAGAAAACTCGTGGATGATATCAAACTTGAAGTCGAAAAAAGCTATCTTGATCTGAAAAATGCTATAGAAAAAATTCAGGTAACGAAGGATGCTGCCAGTCAGGCTGAGGAAAACCTGAGGATTCAGAAGATCAGATATGAGGAAGGTATTGCCACATCAACAGATGTGGTTGATGCAATTACACTCCTTACAACGGCAGAAACAAACTACTGCAGGGCAGTGTATGAACTCAGGCGTGCCCAGGCCGAACTCCAGTATGCAATAGGATTGGATTTAGTATCAACGTATTCACATTAAGAAAGAGGTGTCTGTGGAAGAGATAAAGAAAGAGGGCTCTGCGAATCCGGATATTTCAGGAGGTAAAGGTAGTAATAAAAAGAAAAAGGTTTCAGTCATAGTTCTTATCACCCTTGCGCTGATAGGTGCAGTAGTTATTTACTTTTATCTCAGGTATAA
This sequence comes from Thermodesulfovibrionales bacterium, assembly GCA_035624555.1. Taxonomy (GTDB): domain Bacteria; phylum Nitrospirota; class Thermodesulfovibrionia; order Thermodesulfovibrionales; family SM23-35; genus DASPRG01. The sequence goes on along the minus strand of DASPRG010000030.1, from coordinate 2,477 downwards.
AGCTACTCATATTACAACTGATGACGCCTTTATAGAAGGTCACATACATACCATTGCCTCAAAAATATCGGGAACGGTGAAGGGAATTCATGTGGAGGATAATCAGCCTGTTAAAAAGGGAGAAATCCTTCTCGAAATAGACCCTGTGGATTATGACGTAAAGGTAAAAGAGGCCTCATCAGTGCTGAATAAAGAAAAGGCAAAACTTGTAGAAATCGATGCCAGAATTGAGGCTTCAAAGCGGCAGCTCTCTGAGCTCAATTCAGCCATGAAAGCAGCTATGGCGAATCTCGAACTCCAGGAGGCAAACCTGAAACTTGCAGAAATAGACTTGAAGAGGGCAGTAAATCTTTATGAAAAAGAGGCAATCCCAAAAGAACGATATGATAATACAAAAACGGGATATGAAGTTGCTGCTTCAAGAGTAAAATCAGCAGAAGAACAGTTAAAACAGTCTGAAATGGCTGTTGAGACTCAAAAGGCACTGATAAAGGAAGCAGAGGCATCAAGGCCCTCACAGTTGTCGGTCATAAAAGAGAAGGAGGCAATCCTGAATGCAGCAGAACTCAATTATGGATACACAAAACTTCCTGCTCCCTCTGATGGTTACGTGACAAAAAAATCCGTTGAGATAGGAAACCAGGTACAGACTGGCCAGCCATTAATGGCAGTTGTCCCTCTCAATGATATATGGATAGTAGCAAATTATAAGGAAACCCAGCTCGGAAAAGTAAGACCTGGACAGGAGGTAAAAATAAAAGTGGATACGTATCCAGGAAAGGTGTTCAGCGGGAAGGTGGATAGCATAATGGCAGGCTCAGGTGCTGTATTTTCATTATTCCCCCCAGAAAATGCCACAGGGAATTATGTGAAAGTAGTTCAAAGAATACCAGTAAAAATCTTGCTCGATGAGAATACAGATCCCCAGCATGTATTACGCGTCGGCATGTCAGTGGTACCAACGATTTTAGTAGGAAGATGAATAAATGGATTGTAGCAATCACTGTAATGCTTCCGACTCTTATAGAGATAATAGACACATCTGTTGTAAATGTCTCTCTCGATCATATTCGTGGAAGTCTTTCAGCTGGTATAGATGAATCTACGTGGACAATAACATCTTACCTTGTATCAAATGCAATAATCATTCCCCTTACAGGCTGGTTGAGCAGGATCTTCGGAAGAAAAAGGTATTTAATTTTTTCAATAGCACTTTTCACTACGAGTTCTTTTCTCTGCGGCTCAGCATGGAATCTTCAGAGCCTCGTTTTTTTCAGAATCCTGCAAGGCATCGGAGGTGGTGCACTTCAGCCCATTTCTCAATCAATACTTCTTGAAACCTTCCCTCAACGGCAACATGGCATGGCAATGGCAATATTTGGTGTTGGCATCATGTTCGGACCAATTATTGGTCCCCTTCTTGGTGGCTGGATTACAGACAACTGGTCATGGCACTGGATATTCTATATAAATGTCCCCATAGGAGTGATTTCTATACTTATGACCTTGCTCATCATAACAGACCCACCCTATATAAAAACTGGTAGAATGAAGATGGATTACTGGGGACTTGCTTTTCTTGTCATTGGCCTCGGATGTCTTCAGATAGTTCTTGACAAAGGGCAGAGAGAAGACTGGTTTTCATCAAGTTTTATCGTGTGGATGAGCATCATTTCAGGAGCTTCTCTTTTGCTCTTTGTGCTTATTGAACTTTTTGCTGAATATCCCGTAGTTAATCTCAGGACGTTTAAAAACATCTCTTTCAGTACAGGGAATGCAGTCATGTTTTTTGCTTTTTTTAATCTCTTTGCCAGCATTGTTCTGCTGCCCATATATCTTCAAACATTAATGGGCTATACTGCATTTCTTGCGGGTCTGGTTCTCGGTCCCGGGGGTATTTCGACAATGTTTTCCCTTCTCATTGCCGGAAGATTGGTCACCAGGGTAAACCCAAAGGGACTTTTAGCATTTGGAATCATCACTTGTGCATATGCAACATACCTGATGTCAAAATTCACTCTTGAGGCTGGCTTTGCAACCGTTATCTGGCCAAGACTTGTTTTAGGTATTGGTATGGGATTCCTTTTCATACCCCTTACAACCTTAACTTTCGCAACGATAAGGAAGGAGGCTATGGGAAATGCCACTGGCATTTTTAACCTCCTGAGGAACCTTGGCGGCAGTTTTGGTGTTGCCTTTGTAACGACAATCCTGTCAAGGCGTGCACAGCTTCATCAATCTCATCTCATTGAGCATCTGACGCCCTTCGATACTGCTTATCAGTTCACTTCACAACAGGGCACACAGATATTGCAATACAGAGGACTTGAAAGTTCTCTCTCCCAGTATGGGGGGCTCAGTGTTATTCACAAGGAACTTCTCCGGCAAGCCTCCATGATGTCATTTAATGACGCTTTTTATCTTACCTGTTTGTTAATGATTTCTATTCTCCCCCTTGTCTTTCTCATGAAAAGACC
>DASPRG010000012.1:0-16406 GCA_035624555.1 Thermodesulfovibrionales bacterium | reverse complement strand
AACCTGATTGAAAATCTATAGCGAGGTTCTCCTTTCGGGGTGATGCCTGATTCATAAGGCATGAGCTTTTCACGATAGGGCTTTTTTGGTCTGAAAATCATACCAAGTAGTAAGGCACCAAGACCAAAAGCTGCCGCGATCAAAATAAAAATAAGAACTGGTAAATATTCTGATGGTAAATAGGTTCCAGGCATAAGCGTTTATTTTTATACTTAAAAGCATCAGCTATTGTCAAGTTAAAAATTTACATTAAAAAATTGCATTGTTTAAAAGGAAGGATGAAATTCTGGAAATCCACAGAAACAAAGTGCTATAATGTTTGCCATTATGTCCTTGAGCGTTTCCATTTTAAGAGAAGTAACACCAGATGAAAATAGGGTAGCTTTGGTCCCAGAGTCTGTTAAAAAGCTTACAGACAAGGGTTTCAAGGTGCATATTGAAAGAGGAGCAGGTGACAATGCACGCTATCCTGATTCATTGTATAGAGAATCTGGTGCCGAAGTCTTAGAGAGTGCAAGAGAAGTTTTATCCCTCACTCAAATCATTCTCAAGGTTCAACCTCCAACACCTGAAGAAATAAAGGCAATCTCCCCTAACAGCTTTGTAATTGGGTTTTTGCAATACTACAAATATCCAGAGAGAGTTAAAATGATGGCTGAAAGAAATATCAATGCCTTTGCAATAGAACTTATCCCACGGATTAGCAGGGCACAATCTATTGATGCCCTTTCCTCTCAAGCTGCTGTTGCCGGATACAAGGCAGCGATTATCGCTGCAAACCTGTCGAGCAGATTTTTCCCTATGCTTACAACAGCAGCAGGGACAATTAGACCGTCTAAGGTTCTGGTTATAGGGGCTGGAGTTGCCGGTCTTCAGGCTATAGCAACTGCCAGAAGGCTTGGTGCAGTCGTAGAAGCCTATGATGTGAGAAAGGCAGCAAAAGAAGAAATTGAAAGCCTCGGTGCAAGATTTCTTGAATCTCCTGTTGTTGCTGAAGGAGCAGGCGGATACGCAAGAGAACTTACACAAGAGGAAAAAGATACGCAACACAAATTCATGGCTGACAATATTGGGAGGGCTGATATTGTGATAACGACAGCCCAGGTGCCAGGAAGAAAGGCACCGGTTATTATTACCAGAGATATGGTCGATAAGATGAAACCTTCCTCTGTTATCGTTGATATTGCTGCAGAGAATGGCGGAAACTGTGAACTTACCAGACCGGGGGAGACTCTGGAGTATAAAGGTGTTCTTTTATATGGACCTTTAAACCTCCCAAGCACTTTAGCTACCCATTCGAGCGAGATGTATTCAAAAAATCTCGTCAATTTTTTAAACCTCCTCACAAAAGACGGGAAGACCCTCGATGTGGATTTCAACGATGAAATACTCCAGAAATCCTGCATAACGTATAAAGGCGAGACAAAGATATAGGAGGCTTTTGAAATGAGCGAAATATGGATTGCCCTCTACATTTTTATCCTTTCCGGGTTTACAGGTTTTGAGGTTATATCAAGAGTACCCGTTATCCTTCATACTCCCCTGATGTCAGGAACAAACTTTATTCACGGGATCGTTTTAGTCGGAGCCATGGTTGTCATGGGAAAGGCTGAAACTACGACGGAGATGATCATCGGTGCTCTTGGTGTATGGCTTGGTGTCCTGAATGTTGTAGGTGGGTTTGCGGTGACAGACAGGATGCTGGAGATGTTTAAGAAGGGGAAATGAGATTATGGGGAACCTCGTTAAAGCCACTTATCTTGTAAGCGCTATATTTTTCATTCTTGGATTGAAGATGCTCTCATCACCGGCAACAGCCCGCCGTGGTAACCTCTTGGCCGGCCTCGGGATGATTTTGGCAATAACCGTCACATTTTTTATACCGAACATGAAACATCAATTGCTCATGATCCTGATAATCATAGTGGGTACTGTTATCGGGTGGGTTTCCGCCAAAAAAGTTCCACTTACAGATATGCCTCAAATGGTAGCTCTCTTCAACGGTATGGGAGGGGGGGCTGCTGCTGTCATTTCCTATCTCGAGCTTGCCAGAGGCGAAATCACTTCCGGGCTGAAACTTTTGGCTATCAGCGGAGGTTTGATAGGGACTATTTCCTTCAGTGGTAGCATAGGGGCTTTTATGAAACTCCAGCGTCTTTTAAAAGACAGACCTATCACCTATCCATTACAACAGCCCTTTCATGGCCTTTTACTTTTGCTGGCAATGGTTCTGAGTTATTTTGTTTTTATGCAATCTGGACCATTCCAACCCGGCATATTAAGCATATTAAATCTCCTTTTTGCAGTCCCACTCTTATTAGGTTTATTTTTTACTCTTCCTATTGGTGGCGCTGATATGCCTGTTGTTATATCTCTTTTTAATGCCTTAACAGGTCTGGCTGTGGGGTTTGACGGTTTCGCCATTGGTAATCAAGCTATGATGGTCAGCGGAACCATCGTGGGTGCATCAGGTAGCCTCCTTACTTACCTCATGGCAAAGGCGATGAATAGGTCTATTCACAATGTCCTTTTCGGGGCCTTTGGAAAAGTCCGTGAGCACGGAGTCGCAAAGGAAATGAAGCCGAGGGAAATTGAAGATGCAGCGATAATGATTGGATTTGCAAGGAAGGTTATTGTGGTACCTGGATACGGATTGGCTGTGGCCCAAGCACAGCACAAATTAAGGGAATTTATGAATATATTAGAAGAGAAGGGTGTGGAGGTAAAGTTTGCCATACATCCTGTAGCTGGAAGGATGCCCGGCCATATGAATGTCCTCCTTGCAGAAGCAAATATCCCTTATGATAAACTCCATGACCTCGAAGAAATTAACTCTGAATTTCCAACAACAGATGTTGCTTTAGTTGTTGGTGCAAATGATGTAGTTAATCCTGCTGCCGAAACAGATACGTCGAGCCCTATATACGGAATGCCAATACTTAAGGCGTACCAGGCAAAAAATGTTCTGGCAGTAAAAAGGGGAAAAGGTAAAGGCTTTGCTGGTATTGAAAACGACCTCTTTTTTCTGGATCAGACCTATATGCTCTTTGGAGATGCCCAGGATGTGCTTGGCAAATTGGTCCAGGCTCTAAAGAAGATTTAACTTCCCCGCTGTTCTATCATGATGTCCAACAATAGTCATCCTGAACTCGTTTCAGGATCTCTTGCAGTTGTAACATATTGAAATACAAGATGCTGAAATAAATTCAGCATGACAGAATCTATGTATCTTGAATTGTCGTACATCCTGCTAATGACTGTGGCCGTGCTCCTCGCCATGGCCATGGCCTTCCTCATGTTCTTCTTCATATCCTGTAAACATAGCAATAATATGAGCCCAGGTTGTATGTCCGAGAGTAGCAAGGTAGAAGTGCACAATAATAAAGGCGCTGAAGAATATCCAGAGAAAGACGTGGACCGCAGACACGATCTGTATCCCCACAGGGGTTACAATTGGGGAGAAAAGTTTTGGATCCCATAGAAAAAGGCCTGTGATAATCTGAACAGGGATTAAGAGGGCCATAATCATGAGGTACGATACCTGTTGCATTGGGTTGAATTTATTATCTGGTGTAGAGTGATGGGGGTTCTGATCACCAACCATGATTCCAAACCCATAAAATTTGGCTTGGCGCAGGGCCTTTTTAGCAAACTCTACTGGATGGTGCAATGGAGGAATATAAATTTTAATTTTAACCGTAAGAAAGTAATAGAAAAGCCAAATGCAGTAATTAGCAAGGAGGATAAAACCTAACCAACTATGGATTTCAACGGCTGTCTCAACAGAAGAGAATAGTTTTATAATGCCCCTGATCTGGGCTCCTGTGAGAATCAAGAAGATAAATCCACCAGCATTTACCCAGTGCCAGATTCTGATAGGTAGTGGATGAAGATATATCTTTTTCATTTATTTCTTACCCCCTTTCCCCATCCTTCTTAAGGATTTAATAGGTGAAAATACTATTCGTAATGTAATATGACCTATAGGGACAGCTATACCGCCAATAAGAGCAACGTAAAAGAGGATGTCAAAGAGACTTATATTAGTACCTCCAATGGCATAAAACTTCCTGATAGGTATTATTGAGTATATTGAATTAAGCACTCCTTTTTTCGCAGGCAAGAGAGTTGTTTTTCCATCAGCTTTACTTATAGCAACAAAAACATTTTCAAAATACGGAGAGTTAGGCTGATGGCACTTTTCACAATCTCTTGTTGCCTCCACCTTAGTACCGAGCTGATGTGCTTCAGTAGCATTGCTCACATCCATTTTCCCCATGAAAGTTGTTCTCACGCCCTTGTTCAATAAAAGCCAGAAAATATTCCATACCTCTTTACCATCTACACTGCCATCACTGTTAATGTCAATCTTTCCCATCAAACCGGCGGCATCTATATTGAGAATTTTGATAACCTCTTCCTCTGTTAGAGGCTTTCCTGTTTTACAGTCAGACAGACTGAGATAGATTCTCCGTTTGGCATTAGGAGAATGGCATGCTGCGCAGGATACAACATCAAAATGGGCTTCTGCAAAAGTTGACAATGTTATCGGGGGATTTTTAAGCCATTTGTCATGAACTTTTCCCATATCTTTATGACATTTAAAACATCCTTCTTTTATCTTGGTGGTCATCCTGGTAGATTCGATGTTGTGTGCATTATGACATGATGAACAAACAGGGGCATCTTTTTTCCCCTGTATCCTTGCCCTGTTATGGACGCTCGCTTCATATGAGTTCTTCATATCCGAATGGCATTTATTGCAAGATGCTAATCCCAGGTCATTTCCTGCTTTTGACACTGAATGGAAACCATGACAGTCTGTACACGCAGGTGCTTTAAGGTTACCACTCTTGAGCAAAGAGAGATGGATGCTACCTTTATACTTAGTATATGCATCAGAGTGACACCTCCCGCAAATATCTGAAGTAGTGATGGAATAATCGCGCCTGTCCTTAAAAACCTTTACCGGATGTTTACTCTTTGAAAACTCTGTATGGCACTCAGTGCACCGTAGTTTTCCGTGTACAGAACTTCTCAGAGATAGTTCGTCCACAAAAACAGAAACAGACTCCCCACTCTTAAAGGACATGCTCAGTTTACCCTTATGACAGGAAAGACAGTATTGGGTTTCTGGTGCAGCAGCTTTTTGGGCTGCTATCCCTTTTATAGAATGGGAACCATGACATTCAACACATGAAGCTTTTGCCAATAGAGAGCTATGCACAGGACTTTTTCTTAGTTGTTCATCTGAGTGGCACATTGAACATGACTTTGTTACAAGAGCAGAATATTCCCTTTTGTTCTTGAAAGTTCTTACCGGATGTTTCGTCGTCGAAAAATCTGTATGACAGGAACTGCATAAAAGACTCCCATGTACAGAGCTTTTATAAACTGATTCATTTATAGAAAGGAATAAGGCCTCACCACTACTCAAGGTCATGCTGAGATCATGTCTATGACATGTGAGGCAGTATTGGGTTTCATTGATACCCTTTTTCCACTCTGCCATCTTTTTTATATTATGCGAGCCATGACACTCAACACATGCGGCCTTTGTCATTACAGAACTATGTATGGGTATTTTTTTTAGCTGGTCATCAGGATGGCACATTGAGCATACCTGGGAGGCATTTACAGAGTATTCCTTTATGCTTTTAATCTGCTTTTTTTTCGCTAAATGGGCTGCCAGATAACCTGTATGGCAACCGTTACAGTCAATGCTGTTATGGGCAGATTTAGCGAATTCTTCTTTATCAACGTATAGAGATAAAACCTCCTTATTCTCCAGAGTTTTGCTCATCCCCGTATGTGAGTGGCAGGTTAGGCACACCTTTGCTTCATCCGAAAGAACGCCCTTTGCACTACTAACACATAAAGGGAAGATTATGAAGACAAAAAACAGCACTATTAATATTTTTTTCCTGTCACTCATTATAACCCCCATAAAGTTTATGGATTTGTAGACTACAGAGTCTTAATAATAGGGAAGACTTTAGCATATCTAAGGGCAAAATGCAAGTATGAAGTTTGCCATTTTTGACACTGATATCCCCCTTACGTATAATCTGGTATGGTCCTCATGGGCTTGTGTTCGCATGCTTTAACAGCAGCTATGATGGAAAGATAGGGAGAGGGGAAGTCCACTCGGAAAAATGGGAGGTAGTGACAATTGATTCCTTATAAAGACGATAATCCCACAAGCATAACACCCTTTGTTACAGTGGGTATTATCGCACTCAACATACTCGTATTTCTATATGAGGTTGTGTCTCCATCAGGCATGGAAAAGTTTGTATATTCCTATGGTGCTATACCCGATTATATCCTGACCTTCGAGAAGGTCCAACCGATCCATCCAGCACTGACAATCTTCTCTGCCATGTTCATGCACGGAGGAGTTTTTCATATTGCAGGTAACATGCTTTATCTATGGATATTCGGTAACAACATAGAAGATAAGCTGGGTCATATACGGTTTATTTTCTTTTATATTTTCTGTGGAATTATTTCTGCCTATGCAAACGCACTAACAGACCCTCAATCCCATATCCCCATGATTGGAGCAAGCGGTGCAATATCAGGTGTGCTCGGGGCCTATCTGCTTCTTTTCCCCAGGGCAATGGTGCATACCCTCGTATTTTTAGGTTTCTTTGTTACCGTCATTAAAATTCCCGCACTGATAGTTATAGGATTCTGGGCTATCATACAGCTTATCAATGGCTTAGTCAGTACAGGGCTTGCCAGAGAAGGTGGGATCGCATGGTTTGCCCATATAGGAGGATTTCTTTCTGGTCTCCTTACAATAAAACTCTGGCAACCAAAAAGGACCAAGGTATGGTAGTGATATGCCCGCGTAGCACTAAATACGAAAAATAATTAAAAAATATGAGATATTTTTAGAAAAAAGAAATTATCAAGTTTTTTTGGAGAATATTTGTCTTTTAAAATCCTTGCCTTCTTTTCTTCGCGGTAAGTATATTATTAGCACTCTCTTGAGTTGAGTGCTAATAAAACGCACAGTCTTACAAAACAAAATTCTAAAGAAAGGAGCGATGTGTATGAAATTCAAACCGCTTAGAGACAGAGTATTTGTTAGGTATTCTTCAGAAGAGGAAAAGACAGTAGGAGGGCTCTTCATACCTGATACTGCGAAGGAAAAACCTCAGAAGGGAACTGTGGTAGCAGTCGGACCTGGCAGGGTCACTGACGACGGTAAACGTCAGCCCCTGGAAGTAAAAGTTGGGGATACCATACTTTTTGATAAGTATTCAGGTTCAAAGATCAGACTTGACGAAGAGGACTACCTCATTATCAGAGAAGAAGATATCTTAGGAATCATTGAGGGCTAACAAATTTAATGTACATAAGGAGGATTACAAATGGCGGCTAAGCAGCTTGTTTTTGACGAAGTAGCAAGGAACTCGATACTCAAAGGGGTGGCTTTGCTGACGGATGCAGTGAAAGCAACCCTTGGTCCAAAAGGAAGGAATGCAATACTCGACAAGAAATTTGGTGCACCTACGATAACAAAGGACGGCGTTACAGTTGCAAAAGAGATAGAGCTCAAGGATCCTTATGAAAATATGGGAGCCCAGCTTGTGAGAGAAGTTGCATCAAAGACATCTGATGTAGCAGGAGACGGGACTACGACAGCGACTGTCCTTGCACATGCTATTTACCGGGAAGGAATTAAGAATGTTGCTGCAGGTGCAAACCCAATGGACCTTAAAAGGGGAGTCGAGAAGGCTGTAGAAGTAGTTATCGAAGAGCTTAAAAAGATGAGCAAACCTGTTCAAGAGAAGAAAGAGATTGCTCAGGTCGGTACAATCTCAGCAAACAACGATGCATCCATTGGGGAGCTCATTGCTGAGGCAATGGATAAAGTGGGCAAGGACGGGGTAATTACTGTTGAAGAGGCAAAAAGCATGGCAACGACTCTCGATGTTGTTGAGGGTATGCAGTTTGACAGGGGCTATATATCTCCGTATTTCGTAACTGACCCTGAGAGAATGGAATGCAATCTCGATGATGCTTTTATTCTCCTCAATGAGAAAAAGGTATCAAGTATGAAGGACCTTCTTCCTATTCTTGAGCAGATTGCAAAGATGGGGAAACCTCTCTTGATCATTGCAGAGGAGGTTGAGGGTGAGGCCCTTGCTACCCTTGTGGTGAACAAACTTCGTGGAACACTGCAGGTATGTGCTGTAAAGGCACCGGGTTTTGGTGATAGACGCAAGGCGATGCTTGAAGATATTGCTGTCCTCACAGGCGGAACAATGATATCAGAAGACCTCGGCATAAAGCTTGAGAACGTAAAGATTAATGATCTCGGAAGAGCTAAGAAGATCACTATAGATAAAGAAAATACGACTATTGTCGAAGGCGTAGGAGATCCATCAAAAATCCAGGGAAGGGTTAAGCAGATAAAGGCACAAATAGAAGATACAACTTCAGATTATGACAGGGAAAAGCTTCAGGAAAGGCTTGCAAAACTTGTTGGCGGTGTTGCTGTCATCAATGTCGGTGCTGCCACAGAAACAGAGATGAAAGAAAAGAAGGCACGCGTTGAAGATGCGCTGAATGCAACAAGGGCAGCAGTTGAAGAAGGTATCATACCCGGTGGCGGTGTTGCATTTATGAGATGTCTTCCTGCGCTCAAAGGGCTAAAACTCGAAGGAGACCAGCAGGTTGGTGTTGAAATTGTAAGAAAGGCACTTGAAGAACCGATCAAACAGATAGTCAATAATGCAGGTCTTGAAGGTTCTGTGGTAGTTGAAAAGGTAAAGCACTCCAAGGAGATCAATTATGGTTTTGATGCTGATAAAGAAGAATACGTGGATATGATGAAGACAGGCATTATTGATCCCACAAAGGTTGCGAGATATGCCCTCCAGAATGCTTCTTCTGTTGCGGCATTGATGCTGACGACCGCTGTTATGATCACTGATATCCCAGAAGAAGAAAAGGCTCCGAAGATGCCCGGCGGTATGGGTGGAGAGATGTATTAAGAGATTTAAAATATAGAAGAAACGAAGGGCGTACTAAGTACGCCCTTTTTTATTGCAAAGAGGGAGCCCCTTTTTTGCCTGATAATATTGACCCAAATAATGCAGACATTGTTCCAAAATTTATTTAACTCGTCTATGACTCGTAGGGATGATTTATTGGGAATATCTTTATTCGTTACACTCACTAAAATATTCCTTAACCCATCGTTTAAAGGTGCACTAAGGTATCGAAAAATAAATTTTTTCACAACATCTGCATTATGTAGATGCATTTTAGGGGCTAAATATTCTCACCGGACTATCGGTCTACGACCCGTAGGGCAAAATAAACCGCTCAAACACTATATCCTTACCATCCAGAAACAGAGATGCTTATTAGCAGGATAGTGCTTTTGACAGATCTTATCCATGAAGTTATAATGCAAAAATGCGATTGAAATTTCTTATAGTTTTTGTAGTCCTTTCGGTTATCCTCGGAGCCTCTGTCGGGGGTTATTTTGCATTCGAAAGAGGAATTCCCTCTATTGAAGAACTGAAGCAATACAGGCCCGCAGCAGGAACGAAGATATATGCTGATGATGATGTCCTCATCGGGGAGTTGAAGGTAGAAAAGGGCATATTTGTTCCGTTAAATAAGATTCCGGAGCAGATGGTAAATGCTGTAATAGCTGTTGAAGACTCGAGATTCTGGAGACATAGAGGTATTGATTACATTGCAATAATGAGAGCGTTTCTGAAAGACATCATCTCTGCAGGTTTTAAAGAGGGTGCGAGCACGATAACACAGCAGCTTGCAAAGGTAATGTTCCTTACGCCTGAGAAGACCTTTAAGAGAAAACTCAGAGAGGCAGCACTTGCGATAAAGATTGAAAAAAACCTTGATAAGAGAGAGATACTCGAACTCTATCTGAATAAAATCTATTTTGGCCATGGTGCATATGGTGTTGAGATGGCTTCAAGGGTTTATTTTGGAAAATCGGTAAAGGATATAACACTTTCCGAGGCTGCACTGATAGCTGGTCTCATAAGAGCACCTTTACTGTATTCCCCTTACAACGATCTCACAAAGGCTAAAGAGCGTCAACAGATAGTTCTTACGAGGATGGAGGATGAAGGATACATCAAAAAGTCAGAGAAAGAGAATGCACTAAAACAGCCTATCTTTCTTTCGAGCGTGCGGGCCGGGATAGAAGCAAATAACTATTTCATCGAGTATATAAGGAAATATCTTGAAGATAAATATGGCGAAGAGATCGTATATAGAGGAGGGTTAAATGTATATACGACACTTGATAGAAATGCACAATTATCAGCAGCAAAGGCACTCCAGCAGGGCCTCAGGGAACTCGACAAGAGAAGAGGATGGCGGGGGCCATTAGAACATAGGAAAGACATCGACATTAAAAAAGAACTGGGAAGCAAGGAACTCATAACTACGGTAGTTGCGAATTTAGGAGATATCTCCTCCGGCCTTGTTCTTAAAGTTACTGAAAAAGAAGCCCTGATAAAGACGAGGGGTATTATTGGGAAACTCTCGATTGAAGATGCAAGGTGGGCATCTAAGGTTATTAATCCAAGGGAGGGCAAGAGCAGCTTTTTGAAAGATTTTAGTTTGCTGAGGATACTGAGACCTGGAGATATTGTTAAGGTTAGCATTAAAACAATCAAGGGCCATAATATCCAGCTTTATCTTGAGCAGGAGCCTGAGGCAGAAGGAGCTGTTATTGCTGTTGAGCCGAATACCGGGTACATAAAGGCAATTGTTGGCGGGTATGATTTTATCAAGAGCGAGTTTAACAGGGCGCTATATGCAAGGCGACAGCCAGGTTCTGCTTTCAAGCCTATTATATATGCCTCTGCAATAGACAATGGCTTTACCCCTGCAAGCATTATTGTCGATGAACCTGTTACCTACCCTGGTAGGTTAGAAGGTGAATGGAAACCTGAAAACTATGACCATAAATTTTATGGGCCAACACGTCTGAGAGAGGCATTAACATACTCAAGAAATGTTGTCACCATAAAGTTGGTTGAGGCTATGGGAGTAAATAGGGTCATAGATTTTGCAAGAGCATTAGGTTTTCAGGGTGAGATGCCGAGGGATCTGACTATCTCACTGGGTTCTTTGAGTGTTACTCCATTGGAAATTGCCTTGTGTTTCAATGTCTTTGCAAGCGGTGGGATGAAGGTTAAACCCATCGCAGTTAAATATATTGTAGATTCAAAGGGGAGGGTTCTTGAAAGCAATGAACCAGAGGCAGAGGAAGTCATAAGTCCCCAGACTGCCTTCCTGATAACCTCGATGATGGAGGATGTTGTAAAATATGGAACAGGGTGGAGGGCTAAAGCACTTGGAAGGCCTGTAGCTGGAAAAACGGGAACAACAAACGATTACAGAGACGCATGGTTTATAGGCTATACAACGGATTTGGTTGCTGCTGTCTGGGTCGGTTTTGACGATATGAGACCTCTCGGCCCTCTTGAGACAGGAGCTCGAGCAGCATCTCCCATCTGGGTTTCTTTTATGAAGAGTGCGGAAAAAGGTGAACCGCAAGAATTCTCTATACCTGATGAGGGGATAGTAAGTTATTCTATTGACCCTGCAACAGGACTATTGTCAAGAGATGACGGTATAAAAGAATATTTTAAAAAGGGTACTGAGCCAAGACAATTTGCACCGCCCACCTCTATCTGGAAGACAAGGGAAGAACAGATAAACCCTAATTTTGATTAACCGGATAATACAGACATTGCTCAAAAATTTATTTAACTCGATAAGATATTGGGAATATTTTTATTTGTTTATTCACAAAAATATTCCCAAAGCCATCACTTAAAGGTACACTAAGGTATCGAAAAATAAATTTTTTCACAACATCTGCATTATCTTAAATGCATTTTTTGTTTAGGAGGATTTTCAGAATTGACGATAAACCCTGCAATCTTCAGAGAATATGACATCCGTGGGATATGGGAGAAAGACCTTACAGAAGAGGTTATAGAAAGGATAGGAAAGGCCTTTGCGGTTTATCTGAGGGATGCTCTCAAAAAAGAAAAAATAACAGTCAGCATCGGGAGAGATATAAGGCTCAGTTCTTCTGTTATCATGAAGTCCCTCTCACAAGGACTTCTCAGCAGCGGCATTAATATTATAGATATTGGCGTATGTCCAACCCCTGTTCAGTATTTCTCTCTCTTTCACCTTCCTGTTGATGGAGGAGTAATGATCACAGGTAGCCACAATCCTCCCGAGTTTAACGGAATGAAAATCAGTGTGGGTAAAGAAACATTATATGGGGAAAAGATACAGGACGTAAGAAGGATATCTGAAAGAGGTAATTTTGTCCAGGGTATGGGAAAGTCAGAGGTTTATGAGATAATGCCTGTCTATATGAAACACCTTAAGAATAGTTTCTCTCCCCTCAATGGAATAAAAGTAGTTGTTGATGCTGGTAACGGTACAGCCGGCCTTGTTACGCCTCGACTCATGAGGGATCTCGGCTGTGAAGTAATAGAACTCTATTGCGACCCTGATGGGAATTTCCCGAACCACCATCCAGACCCCATTGTCATGGAGAATTTAAAGGACCTTATTGAAAAGGTTATGTCCTCAGGTGCAGACATTGGCATGGGGTATGACGGAGATGCTGATAGGATAGGAGTTATCAGTGATAAGGGCGAGGTGATCTGGGGAGACAAGCTGATGATCATATTTGCAAGGGACATTATCGAGAAGCAAAAGGCAGAGGGAATTCATGAGAAGCCAATTTTTATTGGTGATGTTAAGTGTTCTCAAATCATGTATGAAGAAATAGCAAGGCTCGGAGGAAATCCTATCATGTGGAAGACCGGACACTCACTCATAAAGCATAAGGTAAAGGAGACAGGTGCTATCCTCGGTGGAGAGTTGAGCGGACACTTATTCTTTGCTGACAGGTATTTTGGATATGACGATGCAATATACGCAAGTCTGAGGCTTCTCGAGGCACTCTTCAGAAATGGCAGACCCTATTCGATAGAGCGGTTACTCAGAGATGTCCCAAAAACAGTTTCGACCCCTGAGATAAGAGTCGAATGTCCTGATGATATAAAGTTCAAAGTAGTCGAAGGGGTCAAAAAGGCATTCAGAGATTACCCCTTTAATGACATTGATGGTATAAGGATTCATTTTGACAGGGGATGGGGACTTCTCAGGGCCTCAAACACCCAGCCAGCACTTGTGCTGAGGTTCGAGGCAAAAGATGAAGATTCTCTCAGAGAGATAAAGGAGCTTGTTGAGGGAAAGCTCAATCGAGTAATGGCAGAATTTAACTCTTAAACTGTCTCTGCCAGTTCTGTGAGGAATGACTTTTTTATTCCGCCATTCTCCGGGTCAAGAGACTGTCACAATAGTAGTCGCAGGCTTTAGCCTGCGTATATTCTGCGCAAACTAAAGTTTGCGGCTACAAGATATTTTAATTGTGACAGTCTCTTGACCGGAGAATCCAGAGACTAAGTATTGATAAATAAGTAATCCCCCCTTTAGCAAAGGGGGGTGAGGGGGGATTTGATAAATGGATTTTTCGGTTCAAATATCTCTGGATTATTAGATATATACGTGACCGTAAATTAACCCCTCCTCACCTCCCCTTAAGGTAAGGGGAGGAAGGGTTGGGTTATCTTTTTTTCTTCATGGTCTTAGACAAAAAAACAACACAGCTCTCACAAGACCCTTTCTGGCAGATAGTCCTGTTCAGTTCCCAACATGGCTTTACTCTTTCTATATGGGCTGAGCACTTGTCCCTTTCTTTCTCCGGACAGCCTGTTAGTTCCCAGC
Organism: Thermodesulfovibrionales bacterium; assembly: GCA_035624555.1. GTDB lineage: Bacteria > Nitrospirota > Thermodesulfovibrionia > Thermodesulfovibrionales > SM23-35 > DASPRG01. Next base: position 2,579 of record DASPRG010000012.1, on the reverse strand, counting down.
ATGGTGCATAATCAAGGAGCTTTTTAATCCCTTCAATACTGATCTTTTTGTTGTGAATAAGGTCTCTCAGACATTGGAGCCATTTCAGGTCATTTTCAGAGTAATATCTGTTTCGATTCCTTCTGGCAGGCTTGATCAGGCCGTGTTTCTCATAAAGACGGATTGTCTGATCTGTAGTCCCTATAAGCTCTGCAACAACCCCTATGGGATAGAGGGGCATGTCCTTTTTCTCTTCTTCAGTAAATCCGGAAAGTACTTTTTTCATGTTCTTTTTAGTATTTTACTATAGATAAGGTGTTTTTATTTTTTATGATATAAACTCTTGACTTTTCAGGGGGGGGTATGTATCATAACTCTGACTTTTTCTGATTTTCCCCGCGAGGAGGTAAATATGACTTTAGAAGAGAAAATTTTAATGGATGCTATTATTAATCCTGAGGTAATACCCCACAATGTTAGCTATGCCATTCTTGCATCAATAATTTTAATAATTTCGGCTCTTGTCGTAAGAGGATCTATGCGTTTGGTGCCTGTAGGTTTCCAGAATTTCATGGAGACAATAGCCGAGACATTCCTGAAATTATCTGAGGATAATATAGGCCACCACTGGGGTAAACACTTCTTCCCTCTCCTCTGCACACTCTTTATGTTTATCCTTGTCTGCAATGTCATGGGTCTTATCCCTGGATTTGCCTCCCCTACAAGCAACATAAATACAAATGCAGCAATGGCAATCCCTGTTTTTCTTGCAACCCATTATTATGGGATCAGGGCTCATGGCATGAAATACATTAACCATTTTCTCGGCCCCATCCGTTCCATCGCAGCGCTGCCACTCATGATCCTCATGTTTATAATAGAATTCATTGGTCATCTTGTAAGGCCGGTCACTCTTTCCGTAAGGCTTTTTGGAAACATGCTTGCAAAACATATCATTCTTGCTGTACTTGCTTTTCTGGCTCCATTGATTATCCCAACACTCATATTAGCGCTCGGCACACTCGTTAGTTTCATACAGGCATTTGTCTTTACCCTTTTAGCTACCCTTTATTTAGCCGGTGCCGTTGAAGAGGCACATTAATTTAAGAATTTTGTAGGAAAGGAGGAGAAAGAAGTGAAGAAAACCATTTCAGTAGTATTACTCGCACTTGCTCTCATCTGCTTGCTTGCACCTTTTGTTCTTGCAGCAGAGGCTGCTCCAGAAGCAGCAGGAGCCGGCAAACCATTGGCTGCTATAGCAGCGGGTCTGGCTATAGGTATTGCTGCACTGGGTACTGGTATTGGTCAGGGTATTGGTTTGAGCAGGGCATGTGAGGGAGTAGCAAGAAATCCGGGAGCATCCGGTAAGATAACAACAACCCTCATCATTGGTTTGGCCATGATCGAGTCCCTGGCAATCTATGCCTTGTTAGTAGCACTGGGTATTCTCATCAACCAGAAGATGTTCTTCTAAAAAGTTCGTCTACTGGGGGGATTTTTATGAAGGGGCAGTAAATCTGCCCCTTTTATATTTTCGACGGCTTCCTTTTTAGACTATGGTATCTTCTCAAAACCAGCAGTCAGAAAATGCCTGTCAAAACAAAATGCCTTTCTAATCTTCTGTCTCTTCATGATGGCAAAGCTTACTGCATCAGTATAACTAAAATCCTGATCTGCATATTTGATTAATATAACTTCAGCATCTGCCTCTATCTCTGCAGTCGAATAGACCGTCATAATTCTCGGACTATTTCTAACACTTTTCAAAAAGTCCGTAGCTGCCCTATATCCCAACTCGTGCAAAATTAATACATGGGTCTCAGCAATAATAAGGTTGCTGGTAACCAGAGCCTTTTGACTCTTAAGGATTACAGGATAGATAGACACAGCCTTTCTGTGGTGATTATCATCTTTGTCTGCCAGGGCAACCCAAGCACTGGAATCGACAAAAACATTCTCTTGGAAAATCATTTCTTTTTGGTAGTTATGTATCTGGCGATGTATCTATCATGCTGAGCAGAAAGATCTCCCTTGCCAGAACTTCCAATTCCAATAATTTCAAGAGCTGAATCCTCTTCCAGAGGGAGTTCTTTCAATAATTTTTCAACTCCCTCTCGGATAATTGCAGCCTTCGAAACACCTTTCTTTTTCGAAAGGGCTTCCAGCAGAACATCTTGCCTTGGTTCGAGATATATCTGAACTGGTTTCTTCTTTAAAACTCTCATACAGAAATTATACATCAAATAAAATGATATATCAATAAGATAAATCAGCTTTACCCATTTCAGATCTCTTTTGAAGGAAATAGATTTAACCCAAAAAATGTATTTGACTTGATGTTGGCAGGCATATGGACATCAAAACCTTGATAATGCAGAATCTGGATGTATACGATATTACAGTGTATTGTATGGAAATATACAGGTATATTTTGATATCTTTCCACCCACAAAGGTGCTGCTATCAAGCTTTTGCTGCCCCTATGCCTGCCCCTTGGTTTTATGAATTGCATTTTTTGGGTTAATAAAAATCAGAAGGGTTTTGAAGAAGACGGGAGGACTTAAATAGTTGCAATAGGCAAAAAGAACAACTACTTATGA
>DASPRG010000002.1:0-4950 GCA_035624555.1 Thermodesulfovibrionales bacterium | reverse complement strand
ATCATACTTGATGTGACCCCGCAAATTTCAGAAGATGGTAGTATCATTATGAACATTCACCCCAGTGTAACTGACAAACTTGGGGACAAACTCAGCCCTGATGGAAAGTCAACTTTTCCTCTCCTCAGTGTAAGAGAAACTGATACAACAGTAAAAGTAAGGAATGGGCAGACGATCATCATCGCCGGCCTGATGCAGGAAAAGACTGAGGAGACTTACACTGGTGTCCCTGGTTTGAAATCGATTCCCTTGCTGGGCAGTTTATTCCGGTACAAGTCAGAAACTAAAAGAAACTCAGAATTAGTAATTATGATTACCCCCACTCTCCAGATTGGGGAAAAGGCAGAAGAGCATACCCAAAGATAGCCTTCCTTTCACTCGTATATCTCAACCCTTGGGGCTGGAAATCAAGCTAAAATATTGCATTACCAAAATGAATAGTGTATCTTTAATGCAATGGAGGATTGGTGTATCGAGAATTCTATAACCTAAAAGAAAAACCTTTTTCTTTAACTCCGGACCCCCAGTTTCTCTATTTGAGTGAGTGCCATCAAACAGCTATCGAATCTCTTCTATATGGAATTTATCAGAAGGAAGGATTTATGGTTGTCACCGGTGATATTGGAACCGGCAAGACAACAATCTGCCGAGCCCTGTTAGAAAGATTAGACAAAAATGTGAAGACAGCGGTCATTTTCAACTCATTTCTTAGTGAACGTGAATTATTGGAATCGATTCTCCAAGATCTTGGATACCCATCAAAGTGGAAATCTCGAAAGGAACTTATCGATGCCTTAAACATATTTCTTATTCATCAATTGTCAGAAGGGAAAAATGTTGTCCTGCTTATTGATGAGGCACAGAACTTATCAATTCCCGTTCTTGAGCAGATCCGCATGCTTTCCAATCTGGAGACCGAAAAAGAGAAGATGCTCCAGATCGTTTTACTTGGCCAATCAGAATTCGATCACATGCTGCAATCCCCTGAACTGAGACAGTTAAATCAACGGATTGCTATCCGGCATCACCTTGTACCATTTAATCGGACAGAAACAGAGTCCTATATTTACCAGCGTTTGGTTTCAGCTGGTAGCCAGGGAAGCATCACCTTTTCAAAATCTGCTCTTGACAAGATTTACAAATTTTCGAAAGGCATTCCGAGGCTGATCAATCTCATATGCGACCGGGCAATGTTGGGTGGCTTTGTTGAGCAGGCTTACTATATTGACAAGCAAATCATTAAGAAAGCAAAAAAGAGCCTTGCTGGAGAGGATGTTAGAGGTTCTTATTTCAATGTATCGGCTTTTCTGAATCGCACGGTTTCGTCTCCTATCGCTTTTATGATCATTCTCTTTTTGCTTTTTGGCGCCGTAATCTTAGCAACTCCAACACTAAAGAACCGTATCTTGTACAGTATTCAAAACGCCTATTACCATCGTTTTGATAAAGGGAATACACCAGTTTCGAAAATAGCAGTTGATAGAGACCTTCTTAAAATGCAGCCATTGAAGAGTTCCAGAGGAATATCTCTTGAGGAAACAAGATGAGCCTTATCATGGATGCCCTCAAGAAGGCTCAACAATTCAGGTTGAAGGAGTCGAAGAGATCTCCCTTTTTTAACGACCCCAATTTAAAAGGAGGGGAAAAGCAAAAAAGGGGAAAATATCTCTGGATTTTTGCGATTGCTGGATCAGTTACACTCCTTCTTCTGTTCTTTTTTTGGAGCAGTTTATTGCCTCTTTTGACTTCCCAGCAGAGACGAGATATTTCTGGTGAGAAAAAAGAGGCGCCTATCTATATGGAAGCAAAAAATGAGTTACAGAAACCCATGAAAGAAGAAGCTTCACCTATTCAAAAAGAGAAGCTACTATTATCGATGAAATCGACTGCTGAGAAGAAGAAAGAAGAACCTCTGACTACACAGGTAGTCAATCAGGAGAAGATAAGGCAAATAAAAACAGATAAAAATACATCTGCTGGAAAGGAATTATCACCTACTACTAATTCTCAGAAAGAAGAGGCTTCATCTGCAAAACAAATCGAGTCGGTACAAGCCGTTGAAAAAGACACACCTGTGAAGGATGTCCTTACTTATTTCAATATGGGAGTAGATTTCTATCGCCAACGAGAAATCACAAAAGCGATTCATGCCTATCAGAAGGTGATCGAATTAGATCCCGCGTATGTTGAGGCTTATAATAACCTGGGGATTATCTACCAGGACCTCGGTGATTTTGATAAGGCCTTGAATGCATACCAAACATCTATCAAGATCAACCCTCGATATGAAAAAGCCTACAACAACCTCGGGATTGTTCTCTTTCTCAATGGACGTTATGAGGAATCAAAAGAAGCTTTTCAGAACGCTCTCAACATCAATCCAAATAATATCGAAAGTTATATCAATCTTGGGATCCTGTATAACAAACAAGGCCAATTTGAAAAGGCGATCGAGTATTACCAGAAGGCCCTCACTATCAACCCACTCAATGGAGAAACCCATTATAATATTGGCCTTCTCTATGAGCAGTTAGGAAATCTTAAAATAGCCATCGGTTATTATCAAAAATTTATCCAACTCTGCTCAAAAACTCACCCGGATTTAGTTTCGAAGGTGCGTAGGCATTTAGATTATTTAATGACGATAAAGGGAGCTGAGGTAAAATAAATACTATGGTTAAAAAGTTCTTTACTAAAATCCAGATAAAAAGGTATTGGCATGGCTGAGGAGAAAAAGAGCTTTGGTGATTTTCTGGTCGCACGTGGGATTATCACAGCAGACCAATTAAAGAGGGCGGTTCAAGAACTGAAACGAGGAGGAGAGAGGCTGGAACAGGCTCTCGTCAGGCTAAAATTTGCCAAAGAGGAACTTGTCCTTCAGTGCCTGGCCGATTATTTCAATCTTCCCTATGTCGATCTGAATACCTATCTCATAGACGAGGCTGTGATAAAGATCATTCCTGAAGAGGTAGCCCGGCGTCACACACTGATTCCTATCTTTAAAATTGGGAATACCTTGACAGTGGCAATGGTTAATCCCCTCGATATTCATGCGCTTGATGAGGTCAGGAATAAGACGAGGACAGATGTAGAGATAGCGATCAGCACAGAGGAGAAGATTAAAAAGGCCATTGACCAACACTATGGATTCACTGGGACAATGCTCGAAACCACCTTCCAGCAATTTGTAAGCGGAGATTTAGGTGCAGCATCCCGGGAGTCCTCAGATTATAGAAAGACATATGATCTTGCTGTTAAAGAACCCCTACCAGCTCAAATGGAAGACGCTCCTGCTTCTCGTTTGTTTGACTTAGTTATGATTCAAGCCATTCGAGATCGCGCAAGTGACATCCACTTCGAGCCCGACGAAAAGGCCTTACGTGTCCGGTCCCGAATTGATGGATTTTTATATGAGAGCCTTTCCCTTCCCAAAGCTATCCATCCTTCGCTCGTCTCTCGTGTCAAAGTCTTGGCCGAAATGGATATTGCTGAGACAAGGCTTCCGCAGGATGGAAACTTTAACGTCAAAATGGAGAAACGAAGCTTTGAGCTAAGAGTCTCCACATTTCCAACCATCTATGGAGAAAATGTTGTTCTTCGAATTTTGGATCAGACGAGCCCCCTTATCGAATTGAAGGACCTGGGTTTCTCAGAAAAAATGTTTTCTTATTACCGGCAACTGATCCGAAAGCCAAACGGAATCATCTTGGTAACAGGCCCCACAGGGAGCGGTAAAACGACCACTCTCTATGCCTCTTTGAACATGATCAACTCGATGGACAAGAATATCATCACCATCGAAGACCCTGTAGAGTATCGATTGGCCTTGATCAGGCAGACTCAGGTCAATCCCAGAGCAGGAATAACCTTTGCCACAGGGCTAAGGTCCATTCTCCGACAGGATCCGGATGTCATCATGGTTGGAGAAATCAGAGATCTGGAAACTTCTGAAATAGCCATTCAGGCAGCCCTAACAGGCCATCTGGTCTTGAGCACCTTGCACACGAATGATGCGCTGGAAGCCATTACCCGCTTGATGGAAATTGGCGTTGCCCCCTACCTCATCTCGTCATCGGTCATTGGTGTTCTCGCCCAGCGCTTAGTCCGAACCATCTGTCCACAATGCAAAGCATCTTACCAGGCTGATCAAGGAGTAATAGCTGAACTGGGTGAGGGTTTTTCAAAGTCGAAAGAACCCATCACCTTCTACCGAGGGAAGGGCTGTAAAAATTGTAGACAGTCAGGATATCTGGGTAGGACCGGGATTTTTGAGCTCTTGGTCGTCAATGAAAGGATTAAACAGTTGATTTCAGAGAAGGCCTCTATCCAACTTATACGGAAGACAGCAAAAGAGACAACCGGAATGATCTCTCTGCGGGAAGATGGTCTCAGTAAAGTCTTGAAAGGAATAACAACCATCGAGGAAGTGGATCGCGTGGCCTTTTGAGACCTAACCCTGGTTATTCATAAATCTTTGTGTTTGCACAGATGATAAAGCATTGTCGCTCATTCTTGGTCCCGATAAGATCGGGACTCTGAGGCTTTTGCCTCTTGATTCCCATAAAAATACTATCTTACTACCGTAAAAAGAATCCGCTCCAATACTCTATCATCTGTTGGTTCTGCTCATTTTTATGAATAGGGTGGGCTAAGAACCCTTGGTAGCCAGTTAACCCAAATAATGCATTTACATCATGCAGATATTGTGAGAAAATTTATTTTTCGATACCTTAATTTACCTTTACTAATACGGTCATTAGTAAAGCCACATGTATCACCCTCCCCATCATCCCCTCCCATCAAGGGAGGGGAGATAATTAAGCCCCTCTCCCCTGGAGGGAGAGGGTAAGGGTGAGGGGGTGTGGTTTTACTTATGAACTCCTTAGTAACTGATGGTTTACGGAATATTTTTATGGTTATAACGAATAAAGATATTCCCAATAAATCATC
>DASPRG010000139.1:0-15042 GCA_035624555.1 Thermodesulfovibrionales bacterium | reverse complement strand
GATTCGTCCGAATTTACCCTTCAATAATATAATGACTGCTTTAAGCATCCTGATATCTGTCTCTATGATTTTCTCGATATCAGGATACTGAACCTTTATTGCTACTTTTTGACCATCCTTTAAAACCGCCTCATGTACCTGGCCTAAAGATGCTGCTGCTATGGGCTCTGTATTGAAGGTGTGGAAGATATGCTCGGGAAGCGCACCGAGTTCTTCTATGATCCTTTTTCTTATCTCATGGTAATCATTGGGAGGAATGCTGTCCTGAAGAAGTGAGAGCTCAGAGGTATATTCATCCGGCAGGAAATCTACTCTCGAACTCAGGAACTGGCCCACCTTTATCAGAACACCTTTCATCTCAAGGGCTTTTTCCCTTATAAAAATGGCATTTCTCCTGTGCAGGGCTTTGAGTCTCATCTCCTTTTTGTAACCTGCCATGAAGATACTTAAGAGGTTAAATAGCCAGTAGGAAATAATGATCCTCAGCGCAATCGAGAGCCCCTTCAGAAATCTTTTCTTATAATGAATACCGTCCATGTCCTACACCTTCAGAGCAACTTCTGTAGCACTCCGCAATGCAGCTCCAAGATTACCAGGCTGCTTTGCATCACCTACAATGTATATCTCTTCAACAGAACCCTTAAGGGAGTTAAAAAGTGAATTTTCTGGACAATTGCCAGTAGCAACAATAACAGAATCAGCCTTCAACTCTCTTCTTATACCGTCTTTATCCTCAATAATTACCCTCCCTTTTTCTATGCCTATCGCCTTAGAGTTAGTTAAAAATGTAACTCCTTTCTCTTTCAACCGTTTAAGGAGCTCCTGTTTTGGGATATCTTTCATCTTTTTAAGTGGCTCATCAAGCACTTCAACAATCGTTATGTCCCTCGTTTCTGAAGACACGAGGTCCGCTGTCTCACACCCTGTGTCACCTCCGCCGAAAATAACAATATTCACACCAAGCTCAATGATTCTTTCGTATATAGTCCTTACATTAAAGACAAAGGGGCGGTCAATTCCAGGAATATTGGGTAAGGCAGGCTTTGAACCAATTGCAATGATGACAACATCTGGTTTATGGGAAAGGACTTCTTCTATCGGAGGAGCACATTTAAGTATAACCCTTGTCTGAGTTTTTCTGAGAGAATGCTTCAAATACCTCAGGGCTTCATCCATCTCACCTTTGAAAGGAGCCATGGGGGCAAGGCGCATCTGCCCTCCAAGAGACCCTGTTTTTTCATAAAGGATGACCTCATGCCCTCTCTGGCTTGTCAAAATGGCAGACTGTATTCCAGCGGGACCACCTCCAATGATAACTACCTTCTTCTTTGAAGCAGGCGTCATCTTTAAGCGATATTCCTGTCCGGCAAAGGGGTTTACTATACAGCTTCTGCCCAACCCCTTAACACCTCCATCTGCACAGTCTTCAAGATCATAAACACATCCGCGTATATCTTCTATCAGTCCTGCCTTTGCCTTCTCAGGTAAATAAGGATCAGCAATAAGTGCGCGGGTCATGGCAACAAAATCAGCATCCTTTTCTTTAATGACTTTTTCTGCTAATTCTGGGGTATTAATTTTTCCGACTGCTATGACTGGAATGTCAACTGCTCTCTTAACAGCCTTCGCCAGATGAAGGAGGCTGCCTGTAGGAAGATAATGAGAAGGGACAGTCATCCTTTTTGTAGCCTTATTCCCCCCCGTGGCAAGAATAGCATCCCCTCCTGATTGAGCTATAAATTTAGCAATGATGTTTGTCTCCTCAAGCGTTAATCCTCCATCAGTAAACTCATCGCAGACAAGTTTGACAATTACTGGATAGTCCTTGCCTGCTTCCTGTTTGATTGCTTTCAACAGACTTGTGAGAAACCCTGCACGATTTTCGAGGCTACCTCCAAACTCATCAGTCCTCTTGTTGGAAAGGGGAGAAAGAAGCTGTGAGATGAAATCTCCATAACTTGCTTGAACCTCTATTCCATCGTATCCAAGCTCCCTCGCCCTCTTTGCTCCTTTTGCCATTATATTCAAAATCTCTTTTGCATCCTCTAATGTCATAGTCTTAACCAAAGGTGCAATCCATGCATTACCTTTCTGTTTTGCCCAAGGAACCTCATGGTCAAAAACTCTTTCTTTTGGATAATTGAGCTGCATGAATGCCTTCGCCCCTTCTGCATGAATTGCTTGAAGAAGGTTCTTTATGCCGTCAGCAAAATCAGGGTTATCAAAACGTAATTCATTTGGTCCCTTGTATGCCTTCGGAAAATCAAGGCACGGGCAGTCAAGCACAATCATGGCAACGCCACCCCGTGCCCTCTCTCTGTAGAACTCTATCATGCGCTCATTTACCCTGCTATCAACAGAATACTTTGTTGGATATAAAGACATAATCAGCCGATTTCTCAAGAGGCATGTCCCAATTTTCCCTTCCTGAAAAAGATGAGGAAAGTGCATTCTTAATCTCCTACTGATAGCATCTTCTAAACTAAACAACATTATAACAGATGCAGACAACCACTCATGGAAGCAGCAAATTTATTGTGGGATTTAACTATTAAAAATTCCCCTCTTTTGTAAAGAGGGGTGAGGGAAGATTACAAATTCTCAATTGTCTTTTCGATCTACAACTCCAGGTTTTTGCCTGCATAATTTAAAAGGAATATTAAGTGCTTCTCTTCAGTAATCCCCTTACTCCCCCTTTAGAAAAAAGGATTTGAAAAGGATATATTATTGTCCCATTGCCACATTAATATTTCACCACTCACAACACTCGTCATCCAAATCTTGACAACACAAGGGTTTTCATCAATAATTAGACCATAAAAAACCAGAGGAGTAGCACGTCTGCATTGCGTCTATTCGGGAGTATATCTGAAATGCAGATATAAACGAGTTATCGGAAATAATCCCCATAAGAGAAGGTAAAATATGACAGAATTCGACAAGTCTCAATGGGCAAAAGCGGAGTTTACTCAAGAATACAGAGATAGCGCGGATATTTATATTGTAGAGCGGAGAAGGCTATTTGATATTTTGAAGTCTTTTTATAAACATTTTGTCGCCAGCAAACCAGATAACAATGTCCTTGACCTTGGATGTGGTGATGGGATTGTTATCCATGAACTTTTGAGAATTGATGACTCAATAGTAGCAACCCTTATTGATGGTTCTGGAGATATGTTGAAAAAAGCGGCTGAACGTTTGAAAGGCTTTAAAAATATTCATATTATAGAAGCAAGTTTTCAGGAGATTTTGGATAAAAAAATTGCACTCCAGAACTTTAATTTTATAGTCTCATCACTGGCAATACATCATTTGCCCATGCAAAAGAAAATAGCTTTATTCAGAACTATATATTCTCATCTGAACGTTGACGGGTATTTTCTCAATATTGATGTTATCCTTGCCCCAACCGAAATGCTTGAGTTTTGGTATCTTTTGCTATGGAGAGACTGGATTGCAGAGAGAAAAACTATTTTGGGAATAGAAGGTAATTATTATGATGACATTATCCAAAGATATAAAGACAATACGGATAACAAACCGGATACCTTAGATAAACAGCTAAACACTTTGAAATCTATCGGCTTCAAAGATGTTGATTGCTACTATAAGTATGGAATATTTACAATGTTTGGCGGCAAGAAATAACATACGGGATATTTCAGATAACACGTTGTAAAAGATTACGCTTACAAAGAATCTTGCTAAAGACAAAGCATTTGACGATATTGAATGGGGTTGGAAAATCGTATTAGAAAATAGAAGCAAACACGATATTTATGCTTATGGTGGATATTCCCTTCTTGATAAAGATGGATTTATTTTAACAAGTACAGGCAAGGATTGGGATAATGATGAATCTGGTGTTTTAATCAAATCAGGTGCAAGAGGAACTATTCAAGGTAAATCACACTGGTTTGTAAATAAAGATTCAAAACCATACTCGGCGAAAAGAGTTGTTAAAGGTGATTATAAATTATTTTTTAGATATGATATTTTTGAAAATTTGAATTAAAAGAGACGGCGGCGACTTCACTTAACACCTGACTCTGCGACACTCCAATATTTTGGATTATGTATTGAATTCGCTCCATGCCGCCCGCTTTATCATTTGGATTAAGATGGTTAAGTCGGGCGGCACAGCACAAAGCGGCAGACGTTGTGTAAAATAGATAAAGAAGAATTTTTATGAATACTAACAATCTAAAAGAATTAAAAATAGGAGATTTGACGGCAAAACTTCCGATAATTCAAGGAGGAATGGGAGTTGGAATTTCTCTATCCGGGCTGGCATCCGCAGTAGCTAACGAAGGTTGTATCGGAGTTATTGCTGCTTCAGGTATTGGAATGCTGGAAGCCGATTTTTCGACGAATTGGTTGGAAGCAAATATTAGAGCGTTGAAGAGAGAGATTAGAAAAGCCAGAGAATTAACTAAAGGGATTGTTGGTATAAACATAATGGTGGCAGCATCAATTTTTGCTGACATGGTAAAAACTGCTATTGAGGAGGAGATAGACATCATCTTTTCCGGGGCCGGACTTCCCCTTAATCTTCCACAATTTTTAAAAGGTACCAAAAAAACAAAGTTGGTTCCTATCGTTTCCTCTGGAAGAGCAGCCAATATTATTTTCAAAAGTTGGTTAAAAAGATATAACTACCTCCCTGATGCTATAGTTGTAGAGGGGCCACTGGCGGGGGGACATCTTGGGTTCAAAGAAGGGCAGATTAAAGATCCTGAGTATTCGTTAGAAAAACTTATTCCAGAAGTGATTAACGCCGTAAGACCATTTGAGGAAAGGTATAAGAAACCTATCCCGGTAATTGCAGCTGGAGGTATATATACAGGAGAAGATATTTATAAATTCTTACAATTAGGCGCTTCTGGAGTACAGATGGCAACACGTTTTGTGACCACTTATGAATGTAATGCATCGATAAAGTTTAAGCAAACTTATATTGATTCGAGTAAAGAAGATATCGTGATTATCAAAAGTCCGGTTGGTATGCCAGGAAGAGCAATTAGAAACAAATTTATTGATGATGTCAATAAGGGGAAAAAGAAACCGTTTAAATGTCCCTATCATTGTATTATAACCTGTGATTATAAAAACAGCCCCTATTGTATTGCTCTTGCTTTAATAAATGCCCAGAAGGGCAATTTAGAACACGGATTTGCGTTCGCTGGAGAAAATGCTTATAGAGCAAAGGGAATTATTTCTGTTAAAGAATTGATAGAATCTTTGATAGAAGAGTATAAGAATGTATTTAAGTGAACTACTTCACAAAACACAGGGCTGGTTTCTTAAAAGAAAGTAAATCGCTTGATCCTCAAAAAGGAGGTAAGATTTATGAATATAAGGACTTTGGCTTTGTATGTATGCGTAGTGATGATTTTTGCAGCCGTTAGTTGTTCTAAACCATCCAAAGAGGTTGTTGAACTAAAAAAATTCCCCATTGATACTATGGAAGGTATTATCACGCAGTCTGGTGTCGAGATTGATAAGGCAGTTTCAAGTGATGGCAAAGGATCTCTGAAAATCACCACAACAGAACCCACGGTAGTAAGATTATTTGAGGTGGGTAATATAGATGTTGAGAATGCACGCTTGATCTATCAGGCTAAGGTCCGCACAGAAGGTGTTGAAGGTCAAGTGTACCTGGAGATGTGGTGCCACTTTCCCGGTAAAGGCGACTTCTTTTCGAGGGGACTTCAGACTCCGCTCACTGGCACTACAGAATGGACAACAGAGGAGACCCCATTTTTTCTAAAAAAGGGAGAGAATCCTGACAACGTAAAACTCAATCTGGTTATCAACGGCAAGGGTACAGCATGGATCGACGATATTCGTCTCATAAAAGGGCCGCTACAGTAGGAGGTCCACTATTTCCTCTATCATCATCGATGGTTACAACTTGATCGGTATCTATCACAAGGACCTTGAAAAACAGAGGAATACTCTGATTGAGTCACTCATCGAATACCACAAGAAAAAAGGTCATGATATAATTGTTGTTTTTGACGGATGGAAAACAGGAAGTGCCGAGGAAAATCATTCCGTAACTGGCGGAATAAGGGTTATTTACTCGAGACTTGGCGAGAAGGCTGATTCTGTTATCAGGCGCATAATCTCTTCTGAAAAGCCTGGGTGGATTGTGGTTACATCGGACAGAGATATAGCATCGTATGCATGGACATCAGATGCTGTCCCGATATCTTCAGAAGATTTTATGAATGCTATTGAGAAGAGGCAGACTGAAAAGAAAGTTTTATATGAAGATGACTATGAAGAATATGGTAAGCCCAACAGGAAAGGTAATCCAAAGCAGATGTCAAAAAAAGAAAAGGCAATAAGGAAGATATTAAGCAAGCTCTGATGAGAAAAGTGATCTTTGGGCTTAGACCTGCAGATACAGTAACAATCCTCTTCCTTCTGTTTCTCTCTGTTCTGACAATAATATTTTATGAAAAGGTGCCAAAGGCTCCCACTCTTATAAGTACTTATTTCATTCTTATTGTTTCTCAGATTATCACCATCAGGTTTAAGAACCAGGGTTGGTTCCTGGGTCTTTTACATGACCTGGTCTTCCCTGTTATCTGTGTGCTGGTGATCTTTGACAGCCTCGGAGGACTTGTACATTATGTGAATCCAGAGGATATAGACCCAATACTCATCAGGCTTGATTATATGCTATTCCATGCTCATCCCACCGTAATGCTTGAAGGGATTATGAGTCCTCTTCTTACTGATATACTCCAACTTGCCTACTCAACATATTATTTCGTCCCGATCATTTTCGGTATCTCCCTTCTCCTGAATCACCAACGAGGAGAATTTGACAGGACATTGTTTCTCATTCTCTTCTGCTTCTACCTTTCTTATCTCGGTTATATCCTCATGCCCGCACTTGGACCAAGATTTACGATAAGCCATCTACAGACTACTGAACTTCAGGGCCTTTTTCTTGCTGAGCCAATACAGAAACTCCTGAACCAGCTCGAGGGGATAAAAAGAGACGCTTTCCCGAGCGGCCATACTGCCATAGCTTTAGTCGTTCTTTACCTTGCCTATAGATTTAAGAGGGGGCTCTTCTGGGTTTTCTTGCCTGTCGTGTCAGCACTTATTTTTTCTACTGTGTACTGTAGGTATCATTATGTTGTGGATGTTATTGCTGGTTTTGGTCTTGCGATATTAACCATATTTTTGGGGGAGATATTCTATGAGTGGTGGTTAAAGGGACAGCAGATATCAAGGATTATTAAAGAAGTTTCAGCCTATACAATTGATCGGAAATGAACAGTTTTCATAGGGCTTCCATTATATATGCTAAATAGCACATAATAAATTAGAAAGTTTGTATTACCTATAGAGTAGTGGAGGTGTAACAGTGAAGAAACTAACACTAACACGCTCATTCAATTCATTCAAAGAGCTCAAAAATGTTCTCTGCATTAAAAAAGAAAAGTATACAGAAAAGACTGACGAAGAGGCATTCCTTGAAGCCATGGCAGATGTAAAAGAGAAGCGGGAATTCAGGGAAATTCCTTATAAGAGCCCAGGAATAATTAAGGTCAACCCCTCACGCTTAGAGGATCACTTCGAGGTCTTAAAAGACATAGTCCACGGAAAGAGAAAAATACGCTTGTCAGATACAGGAGAGTACAGAGAGTGGACAAGAAGAGGTACAAGAAAAGATCTCGCAAAAAGACTCCATCAAGGAGATTTTTCCATACAGGATTACATTGACTTGCATGGTTTAACTATTATAGAAGCAGAAGAAGCTCTGAGAAAGTTCCTTAGAGAGGCTATCGCAAAGCAATACTCCTGCGTGAAGGTTATACACGGAAGAGGTCTAAAGTCCCCAAAAGGACCTGTCCTTAAAGAGGCACTAACACAGTGGCTTCAAGGCCCATTCAGAAAATCGGTTTTGGCTTATGCTACTGCTAAGGACTGTGACGGGGGTTTAGGAGCTACCTATGTACTCCTCAAAGTAAGATAACTGAATATAATGATTAAAAATATGTATCTTTAGCACAATTTAATTATGTGCAGAATTATCGGAGTCTCAATATTTTAAGGATGATCCCGAGATACTTATTGATTGGATTACTTCTTTTTAAAAAAGGGAAGATAGGCGGTTTTCTTATTACAAGTCTATTCAGTTCATCAACAATCTGCTGATTTGCTTCATAATTTAAGCCTTCCCTGAATGTCTTTATTGCATCCGTTTTGTTATTGTCGATAAGATATATCCTGCCAAGATTAAGATAGAGCTGGGAGTTTTTGTGTTCCCTTTTTATTGCTTCCTCGCATAATGAAACTGCCTTGCCAACTTGTCCCCGCTCTTTTGCTATACAAAAGGCATAGTAAGAAATAATAACAGGAGAGTATTTTGTATGTAGAGCTTTCTCAAGATAGGAAAGAGCAGAAAGCGTGTTACCTTCGGTAAGAGCTTCTAACCCTTTCGTGAAAAGTTTTTCTGTCTCCGTATCATGCATATGATAATTTTATACTAATTTTATGAGATTATCTAAAATATGTTTATGTTTAAAATATTTTCAGCAGAGAACAATAGCCTATCACGAAATAAAAAAGGGACTTTTTCATCAGGTAGCAGTAATGTTCTCAAGCAGTAGATAAGGTAGTTTACTTTAAAGAAGGAATTAAGGAGATTTAATCAAATAAATAAAGCCATTATAAGGATCTGCTTTCTTGGACAACCTTTACGTCGGCAGATATAATTTCTGCTTCTACGTTATCAGGATGACCATTTACCCTTATTATGGCCCCAGAATAACTTGCGATCCCAGATCCGAGAAACCTGAAGCTTTTTTGTCTAAGTGGGTGCTTCGGTAGATGCTTTAGGCTTCCTCCTCACTGCTGAAGGCTTGCTCACCGCATCTAACTCCCGCTCCCTATCTCAGTGACTTGGTTCTCAGGTTTAAATCTCGCCCTGGGAATCGCAATTGCTTTTTCTTACTTATAAGTTTACTCCTTTTATAAGATATTGCAAGAGTTAAATAGCTTGGAAAAAGAATGTCTGAGCTTATTCCTGCATCCTAATACATGTTATTAATTGTTATGTCCCGATATCAACAATTTTTAAGATCTTTCATGGACTATAAAAGAACAGAGAAAATCCTGACCTCCACCCTAACCCCTAGTCGCCTTTGGCACTGCCAGAGGCGGGTAAACCCTTCCCCATCAAGGGAGAGCCAACTATAAGGTAGCCCTGTGGCAAAACCACAGGAAGTTACAATTCCTTAAATTAAATATATTTAGACAATCTTATGGAAATATTCTAAAATTATCATGTGCCTGATACTGAGGCAGAGGGTCTCTTCAAGAAAGGGTTAGAAGCTCTTACCGAAGGTAACACGCTTTCTGCTCTTTCCTATCTTGAGAAAGCCATAAATATAGATAACAGTCCTATCATTAGTTCTTACTATGCCTTCTGTATAGCAAAAGCACGAGGACAGGTTAGCAAGGCAGTTTCATTATGCGAAGAAGCAATAAAAAGGGAACCGCAAAACTCCCAGCTCTATCTTAATCTCGGAAGGATCTACCTTATTACTAATAAAGAGGATGCAATAAAGACATTCAGGGAAGGCTTAAATTATGAGGCAAATCAGCAAATTATTGATGAATTGAATAGACTTGGACCCAGAAAAAAGCCAATTATACCATTTTTAAAAAGGAGTAACCCGATAAACAAGTATCTCGGTATCACACTGAGGAAGGAGAAAAGGCAAAGCATTCGATATACATTAATACCATTACTTGCGATGGTAACTATAGCATCTATTGTACTTATTCTCTTCCTTTCAGAAAAACAAAAGATACCATCTCGACCCACCGAATCGAAAACAGAAAACCTTGTAGAGGCTAAGCATGATACCTTACATCCTCTTGAACCTCAAAAAATACCACCTCCTACCGAGGTTAAAAAAGAAACCCCTGTAGAAGTTAAGCATGATACCTCACATAATCTTGAACTTATCGCCGAGGATACAACCTGGATTTTCGTAAATATAGATGACAGGGAATCAAAGGAGATACTCCTAAATCAGGGGGATAACATAAAGTTGTCTGCAAAAAATGGTTTCTCGTTAAAAATTGGTAATGCCGGTGGTATCAAATTAATATTCGATGGAAAAGAAATCGAACCTCTTGGAGAAAAAGGCCAGGTCATAAGTCTAACGCTTCCATCTCACATAATTTTGAGAAAAGACATGGTCACACCTCAGCAGAGGGCTAAAACGCCAAAGCCTGCTGAAAATAAGATGGATGAGACACCAGAAGCACCAGCTCAGGAACCAGAGGACCGAGAGAAGCAAGAATAAAGGTACACTGAAGGCGGCCAATCAATTTTTCAATCAGTAATCATTGTTTCCCAGTCATTAGTATACTGCACATATGTCTGAGTGGATAGCAGAAGGATTATAGCCTTCACATCTGAGTTCTCCCTTTAATACTGACCGCCATCTCCTGATCTCCGCATTCCTATCATGGTTAGAGTAACCCACCCTTAATACAGTCCTTGATCAGATAGTCCATCTTGAAAAGAGCAAAGCTACTGGGTAAGGAATCAAAGGTTCGGGGTATCGATTTGATGTCCTTCTAATTAAATTAATTGCCCACTTTAGTGATACATGTCACGGAATCAATTATGAGGAAGCTATAGTCTAAGTAAAGGTGGAAGAAGATTGATATATGCCGAATCCAGACACTGTTAAGAAAATTAGCAACCGGATGCTCAGGGTATTTATATTTTTCATCTTCCTCTTTTTTTTATCCATCTCGGCCGGTGCAGAAGTAAAAAGTAAACAGGACGATTCCACGCTAATACAGGTCCCCATTCTTCTCTATCACCGCTTTGGGCCTTCAGTTGTCGACAGCATGACTATTACTACAGCAGTTTTCGAGTCACATCTCGAATATCTCAGAAAAAATGGTTATACCGTAATACCTCTCAGACAACTCGTGAACTATTATCTCAGGAAAGGACCTCCCCCTCCTAAAAAATCAGTGGTGATTGTTGTCGATGACGGCCATAAAACGGTCTATACAGATATGCTTCCTCTGGTAAAAAGGTATCGTATTCCAGTGACGCTCTTTTTATATCCTTCTGCCATATCAAACGCTTCTTATGCTATGACCTGGGACCAGCTCAGGGAGATTAAAAAAACCGGTCTTTTTGATATGCAAGGACATACTTACTGGCACCCGAATTTCAAACAAGAGCAGAAAAAATTAAATCCAGCTGATTATGAGAAGCTTGTGAAGATGCAGTTAAAGAAATCAAAAGAAAAACTGAATAAAGAACTAAATGTCAATGTGGATATGCTCGCATGGCCGTTCGGCATATATGATGACTTCCTCATTGCAAAAGCTGCTGAAGCAGGTTATACAGCAGCATTTACCATAGACCGACATCATGCAAACAACTTTGATAACGTTATGAAGATTCCGCGTTACCTTTTAACTAATGCCGATAAAGGAAAAGTATTCGCAAAGATTCTGGATGGAAACTCCCAGGCTGAAATGTTGACGAAAAGATGAGAAGAAATTTCAGAAGATACATATTATTTTTTGTCATGCTGTGCTTTCTTCCGAAATCAGAATATACATCAGAATATATTAACGGAAAGGTTATCGATTATTTAACGAAGAGACCAATACCAGGAGCTATCATTACCAGTAACAATGAAATCATCAAGACCGACAATAATGGCATGTTTGTAGTAAAAGCTTCGACGGATAAGATAGGGATAAGGGCTTATGGATACGCCAGGGCCGAGCAGGTCATCGCCTCGCATCAAACCCAGGCACCTATTGAGATAGAATTAAAACCCTTTATACCACGAGCCCTCTATCTTTCCTATTATGGGATTGGCGACAGGTCACTTCGGGGATCTGCACTCAGACTTATGGAAGAGACCAGTATCAATTCACTTGTCATTGATGTGAAAGGAGACAGAGGCGTTATAACGTATAAAAGTTCGATCCCCCTTGCTTCTGAGATTGGAGCCCAGAAGTTGGTTATTGTTAAGGACATCAGGAGCCTGTTGCAGTCTTTAAGACAGAGAAACATATATACCATCGCGCGCATTGTGGTATTCAAGGACAATATCCTCGCAACAGCTCGCCCTGAACTTGCAGTTAAGACACAGGATGGAAGGATCTGGCGTGATAGGGAAGATCTTGCATGGGTTGATCCATCAAGAAAAGAGGTATGGGATTACAATATTGACATTGCTGTCGAAGCTGCCCAAAGCGGATTTGACGAGATACAGTTCGACTATATCCGCTTCCCTGACAAAAACGGCCTTAAATTTGCCATACAAAGCACAGAAGAAAACAGGACAAAGTCCATCTCCGGATTTCTTAAAGAGGCGAGGCGAAGGCTTGCACCTTATAATGTCTTTCTTGCTGCTGATATATTCGGTTATGTCTGTTGGAATCTCGATGATACACAGATCGGGCAGAAACTTGGAGATATTGTATCCCATGTCGATTACCTTTCTCCTATGCTTTATCCCTCAGGGTTTCAATTCGGGATACCTAATTACAGAAATCCTGTCGCAAATTCTTATAAAATAGTGTACCTTTCTCTGAAGAAGGCACAGGAACGCACAAACATTTCACCTGTCCGCTTCAGGCCGTGGCTGCAGGCCTTCAGAGATTATGCCTTCGACAGGAGGGTCTTTACAGGGAAGGAAATAAACGATCAGATAACCTCTGCTGAGGAATTCGGTGCAGGCGGCTGGATGCTCTGGAATCCCAGAAATGCCTATTCTTCGGATGGTCTGAGAAAGGAGTCAACATTTGTTAGAGTTGCTTACAAGAGGAAATAAATGGACACTTGATAATTGATGTGATTTTTGAAGAAAGACCTGATTATGCAATCCTCCCTTCGTAAGTCGCATAGCTAATATTTTAAAGTAATTTTCAGAATGAGCACCCAAAAAATAGAAAAGTTACTTAACCAATTATGCACAACTCTCCTTATTTTAATATTCTTTGTTCTGATTGGTCTGATTGTTTTGTCTTCATCCCAATCCCAGAATCCCCAACCTGTTATCAGTAAGGAACAACTGGAGCCAATTAATGCAATCGTAGATGAGGCTATCCGTGAAGGAAAAATCCCAGGGGCCCTTCTTCTCATCGGTAATCAGGGAAAGGTTGTTTACCGGAGAGGCTTCGGATTCCGTACCCTTGTGCCAGAAAAGCTGCCCATGCCAGAGAACACCATTTTCGATATCGCATCCCTCACTAAGGTAGTCGCAACTACTACTGCAATAATGCAGCTCGTAGAAAAGGGCAAATTGCGACTCGACGCTCCGGTTGCACGATATTGGCCTGCATTTAAAACAAATGGTAAGGGTAGAATTACAGTTCGACAGCTTCTCACTCATTATTCAGGACTTCAGCCGGAGCTAAAACTCAAACATAAATGGTCGGGGTACAGGAAAGCCATGAAGATGATTGTCGCTGAAAGACCTGTTTCTCCTCCAGGCACAAGTTATATATACAGCGATATAAACTTCGAGATCCTCGGGGAGATCGTTCGCAGAGTATCAGGCAAACCGCTTGATGTATACTGTGCTGATCGCATATTTAAACCTCTGGGGATGATCGATACTGGTTTCAAACCTTCACCGGCACTGCAAGATCGCATCGCACCTACCCAGTCTCGCAAAGGCAAGTTGCTCTGTGGAGAGGTTCACGATCCAACATGTTATAACATGGGGGGAATCGCTGGCCATGCCGGCCTTTTCTCTACCGCGGACGACCTATCAGTCTTTTCACAAATGCTCCTGAACGGCGGTAGTTTTCATGGTGTGCGAATACTGAGTCCTCCTACCGTCGAGGAAATGACAATTCCACAGTCGCCACCGGGTAAGGCTAAGCTGCGGGGGCTTGGCTGGGACCTTGATGCACCCTTTTCCTCAAATAGAGAACAGTTGTTTCAAGTAGGCTCTTACGGTCACCTGGGCTATACTGGAACCGCGATCTGGATCGATCCAGTAACTCAAACTTATATTATTCTTTTAACCAACCGGGTCCACCAGGATGGAGGAGGCGATGTGAAGGAGTTACGTGCCGAGATTAAAAAGATTGTTGCCGATGCGCTTGGACCACTTTCGAGTGAGCAAGTTCTTGCAAGAAGACCTTTACTCAACAATTATTACGAGCTTATGAAAAGGTATGCGGATCAGGATAAAAACAACCTAAAATGAATCAGAAATCAAACTGAATTCCGTTTACGGCTTTTATTCCTTTGCCGATTGAAAATTCTCTCTTTACCCTGCAGATTACAAATCCTTTTATCAAGGAATCCTCTCCGTAATATTCCTTAAGATATTCAAATCCTTTTGCAGTATCGGAGGACGGCATCTCGGTGAGCTTAGCTTCAAAGGCAATGAAGCGACCACCCTTTTCGATAACGAAGTCAACTTCCTTACCATCTTTAGTCCGCCAGTAAAAAAGCGGGGGACTGCTGATTCCCTGCGAAAGCAGATAACGGTGAATCTGGGTAAAGGCATATGTTTCCCATAATGCACCTGACATGGGTGAATTTGATATGTCCTTCCAGGAAAATAGACCCATCAGATGGGCAGCAAGTCCGGTGTCAAGGAAATATAATTTTGGGGATTTCACCAGTCTCTTTCCGATACTGCGGTAGTGAGGCTCAAGAAGATAAATAATATGCGATGCCTGAAGGACAGAAATCCATGATTTTACGGTATTCGGGGATATTCCGACATCTCTGGACAGATCAGACAGTGAAAGAGTTTGCGCTGTACGGATTGCTGTCGCCCTCAAGAAACGATTAAAGTCTCTCAGGCTTCCAACGTTAAGGATATTCCGAACATCCCTCTCCAGATAGGTAGCTATGTAAGACGGATACCAGTGCTTTCGAACAATATCTTTTTCTGCATAAAGGGCCGGGAAGCCCCCGGTGCTTATATATCCTTCAATGGAAGTCAACTGATTTGACTTAGCCAGTTCATGTGCAGAAAGAGGCTGAAGATTTAT
>DASPRG010000076.1:0-2018 GCA_035624555.1 Thermodesulfovibrionales bacterium | reverse complement strand
GCAATCTCATCGAAGATAAAGAAGAACACACACCTTATTCTTGAAAATGCAAAACGTGAAAAAAGCCTGCCACGGATTGCGGCAGAAAAAATTGCAAGGGAAAAGGTTCTTGAGGCGATGAGGTACAGAGAGTACTGAGCACCAGGTTAAAATGCTTTATAATATAATTTAGGAAAATTGGAGGTGAACCAAATGCAAAAAACATTGTCGGCTGAGATAAAAAAGGTTAGCACAGATAGAATCAGAGTTGAGATCACGAGAGACAACTATGAATCCTTTTGTAATGCTGTCGGTCGAGTCAATCCCATTGTTAGTTGAAATTCGATAGCGACTCCTATGCTGCATCAGGCAGCCGCTGCCTCCTTTCCTTTTGCTTGTAAGATTTCCCTTTGTAATGCAATTCTCAAATTCTTAAGATATCTGTAGCCATTAACCCTGTTGAGCCTCATCTCAATATCCAGTAATGCCGTTGCCACCCATCGCTGCTTCTGATCGCTGTTTTTCCAGTAATCAACCTTATCTGTTTTCTGACTGACCAGTGCAAGAACGGATTCAATCACGTTTGTCGTCTTCAGGCTTTTTCTGAGTCCCTTCGGTACACCGAGACGGTGAACGGTCAATGTCTCCTCGAATCCTTCCTCCAGGCTCGCAACAGCTGATTCATTGATAAGACGAAGCTCTTTCTTGATTCCCAGAAGCGCAGCTTTCGCCTCCTCATAGTTCTCTTTCTCATATGATGTCTGAAGTTTCTTCCGAAAGTCCTTTTGCACCTTCTTCGGCAGATACTCTATTACATTCTGCCGCTTGTGCCACTGACATCGCTGTACAATTCCATATATACCGAACACCTCGGTGATTGCCTTCCTGAATCCCTTTGCTCCATCAATAACACACAGAAGCCCTTGTTCATATCTCAGGCCACGGCCAATGAGCTTCTGCAAAAAGTCACTGCAGACCCTGTGGTTCTCCGTACCACTCTGAATAAGCCCAAGCAATACCTTCTTGCCTTCCATCGTTATGCCAACCGCCATGATGATTCCATCTTCTCCAAAACTCTTTCCATCCATGACGATTGCGATGAAATCATGCCTATCAAGGTTCCGTTCCATTAGTTCCTTTAGCTTACGCTTGCTGGCCCGGATGTAACGCCGTGACACCGTCGATGGACTTAACGACAAGGCTTCAGGAATGGTCTCAGAGCATTCACGATATCTGCCACAACTCAATCCATGAAGAATCCTCCTGAGCAACCTCTCATCTGCCGGGGCACCAGGTATTTGGAGTTGCTCATAGGTGTGCAGTTGGACTTCTTTGTCCTTGATCGTATCCCGTATCCTTTGCAACATGATCGGTATCCGCTGATCCTGTATGTAGATCGAGCCTTGTTGCCTTCCCCACCGATCATGTCCGGGTAGCCCATTTCTTTTATACTTCTCGCCAGCTAAAGTAATCACCTCATCCTGTAACACTTCCTTGACATGCATCAGCCCTATCGGTATCAGTTCATGAATAAGTGCCACTTTGCTGTCCAAGTCCATGGCTCCATATTCCTGTAAATTCCTCACCTCTACTGCTTTTGCCTTTCTGACCTTGCCTTTTCCTTTCAGTTGTAGTACTTTCTTCATATCGGCTCCTTTCTTGATGTTTGTTTCTTGCTGGAAACTGCATCATTTTAGGAGCCACTACTTTAAATTTCAACTAAGTGTAGCATTTATTCCTTCGAGATTGAATGTGGGGATCCAAAATTTACATATTATCCTCAAAAAGTTACACGTCAGAGAATCATGAGTGGTTATATTGGAGATTTGCTTGTTGCCGGTAAGATTACGGAAAAGGATATTGAAGAACTATTTTTTAATCGGCTAGCTGATACCTTGTTATTCGTGGAAAGACAGGGATCATTTAAGAAAGCTAGAAGACTGGACTTGTTATTTAAAAATCGCTTAGGTAATTTTGTTTTATATGAGTTGAAGAAAGATGTTGCTAAAATATCAGCTCTTCACCAAATAAAAAGGTAT
>DASPRG010000059.1:0-4733 GCA_035624555.1 Thermodesulfovibrionales bacterium | reverse complement strand
GGCTGTGGACATAGCCTCGTACACAGGTTGATTGCCGAGTGTATTGATGCTTTAGGCATAAGGGAAAAGGTAGTGGGGATCGCTCCCGTAGGATGCGCAGTATTTGCCTATGACTATTTTAATTTCGACATTCTCGAAGCTCCACATGGCAGACCTCCTGCCACAGCAACGGGCCTTAAACGTGCTATGCCTGACAGGATAATTTTTACGTATCAAGGTGACGGAGACCTTGCTGCTATAGGAACAGCAGAGATTATTCATGCTGCTAACAGGGGAGAGAACATCTCGGTATTCTTTGTCAACAATGCAACATACGGTATGACAGGAGGCCAGATGGCACCTACTACACTTCCCGGCCAGAAGACCAGCACAACACCCTCGGGAAGAGATATCAAGACCGCAGGATTTCCTCTTCGTGTTTCAGAACTTCTGTCCACAATTGCTGGAGCTTCCTATATTGTCAGGACCTCGGTAGATTCCTACAGAAATCTGGTTAATACGAAAAAGGCAATTGAGAAGTCCTTTAGATATCAGATGGAAGGGAAAGGGTTCAGCCTTGTCGAGATACTTTCGCCATGTCCGGTAGACTGGGGACTCACCCCTAAGGATTCAATAATATGGCTTCGGCAAGAAATGATGTCAGTATTCCCTCTGGGAACATTGAAGGATAAATTCAAGGAGGAGAATAACTGGAAAAAGGAATTATCATAGCGGGTTTCGGGGGACAGGGATTACTTTTTTTTGGAAGAATCCTTGCCTATGCCGGTATGCTCGAAAACAAGGAGGTTACCTGGTTCCCATCGTATGGGGGAGAGATGAGGGGAGGTACGGCAAACTGTACAGTGATCATCTCGGATGAATTGATAGCTTCCCCAATTGTTAAAAACCCTGATATCCTTGTTGTCATGAATGACCAATCCCTTCGAAAGTTCCAACCGCAGATCAGAAAGATGGGTATCCTTCTCTTTGATTCATCTCTTATAAAAAACCCGGAGCTTCGTGCTGATATAGAAATTGTCGGAGTTCCTGCAACAGAGATCTCCAGAACCATTGGTAATACTAAATCTGCAAATATGGTATTGCTCGGTACACTGATTGCCAAAACAAAGCTTCTGAAGGAGCAGTCAACGTTTGAGGCCCTCGAGAATTCAGTGGACCAAAGGGAAGATATCGTCGCAATGAACAAGAGGGCTATCAGGGAGGGTATAAGATTCTTTGAAGATAAGAAAGGCTAAGATAACTGACCTGAAACAGGTTCATAAACTCATCAATGATTATGCAAAGAAAGAGGAGATGATTCCCAGGTCTCTCAGCGAGCTCTATGAAAACGTGAGAGATTTTATTGTATGTGAATATAATGGAAATATATGTGGTGTCTGTGCATTGCATATCATGTGGGAAGACCTTGCCGAAATACGATCTCTCGCAGTAGACAATGAATATCAGAAAATGGGCATAGGGAAAAACCTTGTTAAACAATGCCTGAAAGAGGCAAGGACATTGGGGTTAAAACAGGTATTCGCTTTAACTTACTATCCTGAATTCTTCAAGAAGATGGGGTTTGCGGACATCGAAAAATCAAGCCTTCCCCAGAAGATTTGGGGAGACTGTTTGCGTTGTCCCCGCTTTCCCGAATGTGATGAACACGCGGTGATTATAAACCTTCAATAACCAAGTCGCAAATCCCAAATAATTACCAATAACCAAAATTCTAATAATCAAACAGGAATCATTTAATCACTATGTTTGGATATTTGGTAATTATAATTTATTTGGATATTAGTGCTTGGAATTTGGTTATTGTAACTGTATCTTTATATATGCCTTTTTCCTGAGTTCATCAATATGCACCTTAAGAAGCCGATTCAGTTCAGCCTCAGTGAGATAGTTTTCGATCTCTTCTCTCACCGTTTCAAATTCTTTACCCTGAAAATCTTCGATATGTTTTTGATAAAAATCTAACACTTCTTCTTCCTTTATCCTTATAAAAGTCCTTATCTTAATGTCAATATATTCCTTGAGCAGTTCGTCATCAGAAGGTGCCTCTAATCTGTTCTTTTTAGCCTCTCTGAGCAATAGTAATCTGTTGACCATCGCATTCAACACTTCTTCTTTTGTAATTTCAGGAGTGACCTTCAGCGACTTCAAATATTGCTCCTCGAATTCACTGAGTGTTATTGCTGTATCATCCACAAATGCAACAACGCGATCTTTAATCTCAGCACAGAGCAAAGAGCATAGAGCAAAGAGCAATAAAAGCGTAACAAGTGTTAGGCAAAGAAGTGAAACGGTGAAGCGGTGAAACGGGGACACGGGGATAGGAAGAAGAGGAATATTGAACATTCTCCGACTCGCCCATTCCCCGAATCTCCCATTCATTTCTTTAAAACGCATGGCCGATACTGAAATGTAGCTCTCCTCTACTTTCTCCCTTTTCTCTGTTAAGTTTATGGCCATAATCGATACTGATAGGACCAACTGGGGTGTTATACCTGAAACCGAGTCCAGTAGAGTACTTGAGATCCCCAGGGTCTATATCTTTTGCCTTAAGCCAGACGTTACCCCCATCGAGAAAGGCAACGATTCCAATTCCTTTTCCGAGATACGACCTGAGCTCAAGATTGCCACAGAGGAATGCATCGCCTCCGGTTGGGTTGCCATCTGGGCCTTTGGGACCGAGGGTGTCCTGCCTGTATCCCCTAACCGTTGTTCTTCCACCAAGGAAGAATCTTTCAACAATAGGAAGTTCATCAGTATCGTGGTATCCCCAGGCAGTGCCCGCTCTGAGCGATAAGGCAAGGACAAACCATTTGCTTAACTCCTGGTAGGTACTGCCATTAGCTAAAAGCTTTATAAAGTTCGTCTCGGACAACAAGAGAGGTGATGTAACTTTGAGTTGTATTCCCGAGAGGATACCTTTCTTAGGGTCAAAGGGATTGTCCCTCGAATCATAAACAATCCCAGGCTTAAGAGCACTTATGGCAACAGTTCCTGTATCCTCTTTGCTCAGGACAACATCTGGTTTAACATCGGATGTATTTACGATGGAAAATTCATAATACAATTCTGACTTCAGGGTATCACTCAATTTTTTCTCAACGCCCGCAGAAGCTCCATACCGGTTCAACCTGTATAATGTTTCTCCTGTATCGAAATTGAGTTCTTCTCTGTTTTCATAGATTAAAAATATCCTGAAAGGCATTTGTTTATCGAGAAACCAGGGTTCAAGATACTGGAATATGGCTCTTTTTTCAAGGGAACTGAGCTCAAAACGTAATGAAGCCTGTCTGTTCATACCCCAGAGATTCCTATAGCTCAGATCTAAAAATCCTCTGAACCTTTCAAAGT
Organism: Thermodesulfovibrionales bacterium; assembly: GCA_035624555.1. GTDB lineage: Bacteria > Nitrospirota > Thermodesulfovibrionia > Thermodesulfovibrionales > SM23-35 > DASPRG01. The sequence goes on along the minus strand of DASPRG010000059.1, from coordinate 1,385 downwards.
CTCCATATCCAAAGCCAAATTCCACAGCACCAGCATTACCCTCATTTAATTTCATCAGGACATCCTTTTTGTGATCATATCTATCGAGCACCTCCATATTGACATCTGTAAAAAGACCTAACTTATAAAGACCATGTCTCTCTTGAGCAAGTATATTTTCATCAAGTGGCATTCCCTCATGATGCTTTGATTCTCTTTTTACTACTTCATATCTTGTTCTGTAGTTACCTGTAATTATGGTTTTGCCGAAGAAGGTGATGTCACCTTCATGTATCTGAAAAGTAAGAGATAGCTTCTGACCCGCAAAATCTCTCTTCACTGACACGAAAGCGTCTGTAAGACCACGGGAGTTGTATAACTGGATAATCCTGTATTGCGCATCCGAAATATCAACTTCGTTGTAAGGGTCACCAGGTGTTATTTTTATGGACTTTCTTACCTCTTCTTCAGGAACGAGCCTTGTTCCGACAATATCTATTTTCTCGATCTCTGTCTTCACTCCTTCATGTATTTTGATATGGATATCCATTTCTTTAGAATTTTCTTCATATTTTGTCTGGAAATCTTCAACACTGGCCTCTGAATATCCAAGGGCTTTATAAAGCCCTTCAATGACCTCTGTGTCTGTATCGACAAGATCAGGATTATAAAGACCTTTCTCTTTAAGGGACATGACATCTTTAAGATTCTTTTCTTGAAGACTATTGCCGCTGAAAGAGATTGTTTTGACTTTGACAGTTTTCCCTTCGAATATAAAGAGAGAGAGACTTACAAGATCATCCTTTGGTGTGATAACAGGTGCTATCTGTGCAGAGGCATACCCCTTTGTATGATAGAGTGAAAGCATTCTGGAGACAGCCTCTTCCACAATATCATCGCTGAAGTCCTCGGCCTCGAAAAAAGGCATCTCTTTGAGAAAGGTCTTTGTGGAAATAGCACTATTGCCCTCTATAGAGATTATCAGGCGCTTACCAGGATTGACAGGAAGAGTGAGTGTTCCTTCAGTAAATGTATAAGGGTCTATAACAGGTCTGAAATATCCATTATTTTTGTAATATGTTTTTATCTTTTCAAGGTCTTTTCCCAATTTTACCTGATCATAGATATCTCCCTCAGATAAACTCATCATTCTTATAATCTCTTCAGATCCTCCAGGGACTATGATCTTTTTAATTATTTCCGGTTCCCCGGTATTAATCTGGAGATGTATGTTGATTCGATATGGTTTTTTAAGCCTTTCAATTCTTGTTTTGATAATCGAATTGGGGAACCCACGCAAAGCTATCTCATGTCTCAGCTTTTCGATAGCAGTCTCGATCATGTCGTATCTCATGACCTGTTCCTCTTTAAGAAGGAAGTTATTCTTTATAAATCTTCTGGAGATG